>NZ_LVCT01000462.1:0-7412 GCF_001647205.1 Rhodococcus sp. EPR-134 | reverse complement strand
CGCTCGAGGATGCGTTCATGAAGTTGACCGGGGACGATGTCCAGTACCACGCATCCGGTATCGATCCGGGTGTCGGTGCACACCACGCAAATACACAGCAGGCAAACACGCAGCAGGCTATGGGAGGTGCACTGTAATGGCTGTTCTCAGTGCTGAACGTATCAAGATCACCACGACCAAGTCGCCGCTGTGGTGCTCGGTCATCATCGTCGTGCTCGCGCTCGGCTTCGCGGCCATCATGGGCGCGGTTGCCAAGTCGGCTCTGACGTCCTCCGACGTCCAGGGAGCACCGGACCTCGACACCGCCGTTGCCACGGCCGGCATCTCGGGTTTCGGAATCATGGTTCTCATGATCATGGCGGCCCTCGCGGTCACCAGTGAGTACCGCTTCGGGACCATCCGCACCACCTTCCAGGCCGTTCCGAACCGTGCCTCGGTTCTGATCGCCAAAGCCGGCCTCATCGGTGCTTTCGGTGCTGTACTGACATTTGTTCTCGCCTTCGGCGCGTACGCCATGGCCAAGGCCATCGCCGGTACCGAGGCGAGTGCCGGATTGACCCTGTCGAGCGGCAGTGACTGGCGCGCGATCTACGGCATCCCGATCTACGCCTTCCTGTGCGTGATTCTCGCTGTCGGCGTCGGATCGATCATTCGCCAGTCGGCCGGCGCAATTGCGTTGCTCCTGCTCTGGCCGCTGCTCATCGAGAGCCTGTTCGGACTGTTCGGCAGCTTCGGCGAGAAGATCACCCCGTTCCTGCCGTTCGCGAATGCAAACCACTTCCTCAGTGCGAGCAGCGGTGGCGTCGACTTCCACTGGGGACCCTGGGGCAGCCTGATCTACTTCGCGGCCTTCGTTCTGGTGATTTTCGGAGCAAGTATCGTCATCGTGAATCGTCGCGACGCCTGATCTTGTCGCTCCCTCGGTAGGTGTTGTCGGGAGACCTACCGAGAACCAGGAGTGACAGCAGAGTAGGGACCCAGTACGAAAAACCATTCGTACTGGGTCCCTTTCCTGTGCTTCGGCCGATATCCTCCGAAGATGAGACTCTTCGGTGTGGTTGTGGTCGCAATGGCTGGAGCACTCGTGGTGAGTGGATGCTCGTCGGGAAGTGAAGCGGCCGTCCCGACAGACCCGGTTGCATTCTCCGAGACCGTCACGGTCGACGCCGTGACCGGGCATCTGGAGCAACTCGAGAAGATCGCCGCCAACAACGAGGGCAATCGATCGGCCGGTACCCCCGGCTACGACGCCAGTGTCGACTACGTGGCAAACCTGCTCGAAGACAAGGGTTTCGAGGTCAGCACCCCGGAATTCGACTTCAGCTCCTTCGATCCCGGCACCGAATCCCTGAAAGCCGCTGACGGCTCCGATGTTCCGGTGCGGGCGCTGACATATTCCACCTCCACGGGACCGACCGGAATCACGGCGCGTCTGGTGGCGATTCCCGCCGACGAGACCCCCGGTTGCGAGGCCACCGACTACGACGGCCGCGACGTGAACGGTGCAATCGTGCTGGTCACCCGCGGAGTGTGCCCGTTCGGCGACACGCAGAAGATCGCCGCTGATCGCGGCGCGGCGGCGTTGCTGGTTGCCAACAACGAGGACGCAATGCTGGGCGGGGCTACCTTGGGTGAACCCGAAGACGCCCGCATTCCGACCGGCGGGGTGAGTAAGGCGTCGGGCGAGGCTCTTGCCGCAGCGCCCGGAGACCTCACGCTGATTCTCGACACGTCGACGGAAACGACGAAGTCGCGCAACGTGATTGCGCAGACCAAGACCGGCGCGACCGACAACGTGGTTGTCGTGGGCGCCCACCTGGACAGTGTGCCGGAAGGTCCCGGAATCAACGACAACGGAAGCGGTACCGCAGCCGTACTGGAAACCGCGCTGCAGATGGGAAGCTCACCGAGCATCGAGAATGCCGTGCGTTTCGCTTTCTGGGGAGCGGAAGAAGTGGGATTGGTCGGCTCCACCCGCTACGTCGAGGGTCTGAGCGATCAGGAACGGGCCGACATCGCCCTGTACCTGAATTTCGACATGCTCGGTTCGCCCAACGCCGGATACCTGGCTTACGACGGCGACAACTCGGATGCCGTCGGGGAGGGGCCCGGGCCCGAGGGGTCGGCGGGCATCGAGCGCACCTTCGTCGATTTTCTCGCCGGGCGAGGGATTGCGGCGGACGGAACGGACTTCGACGGGCGCTCCGACTACGGCCCGTTCATCGAGATCGGGATCCCGGCGGGCGGAGTGTTCAGCGGCGCGGACGAGCGCAAGACGCCGGCACAGGCCGAGAAGTGGGGCGGAGAGGCGGAGGAGACCTTCGACCCGAACTACCACAGTGCCCAGGACAACCTCGCGAACATCGATCGCGAAGCGCTCGCTGCCAACGCTTCTGCAGTAGCCTTCGGAGTTGCGACGTATGCCCAGGATTTGAGCGGGCCGAACGGAGTTCCCGTCGGCGATGCCCGGACACAGGCCAGAACCGAATGATCGACTGACCGAATGATCGACTGACCGAATGATCGACTGTGCGAGCGACCAGGAGGCCACTGTGCGAGAACGGCGGCAGCACACTGTCTGTAACTCTGAGTTACGCTTGAGTTATGGCTGATCTGTCCCCGGAGAACACCGACACGGCAGGTGCTTCTTCCTCCTCGGTTCGAGGCGTCGTCGACGTCGTCTTGAACTCTGCGGCAGAACTTAACCGTCGGCAGCAGCTCATCGACGCGCTACGACGCCTCAGGCGGGCACTACCCGGTGATCCAGGGTTTGGGGATCCGCTCTCGCTCGCCGGCCCCGGCGGTGCGCGCGCCGTGGCGCGCGTCGCTGACAGATTGCTCGATCAGAAGCCGGCAGCCACTCGCGAAGTGAGCCTCGGAGCACTGCAGGTGTGGCAGGCAGCGCTGGAAAAGATGGGCCGCGGACGTGGCGATCAAGAACTGACCATCGTCTTCACCGATCTGGTGGGCTTCTCCACCTGGTCGCTCGCAGCCGGTGACGGCGCGACGCTGACCCTTCTGCGTGCGGTGGCGCAGGCCGTGGAAACTCCGATCACCGACAACGGCGGACACGTCGTCAAACGGATGGGCGACGGTCTGATGGCAGTGTTCATTCGCCCGGATGCGGCATTGAAGGCGGTGTTCACCGCGCAGGACGCGCTCGCGGAAGTCGATCTCGACGGATACACCCCGCGCATGCGCGTCGGCCTACACACGGGTACCCCGCGTCAGATCGGTGACGACTGGCTCGGCGTCGACGTGACCATCGCCGCCCGGATGATGGGCTTGGGCGGCGACGGCAACGTCATGATGTCGGCGACAACTCTCGAGGAACTCGAAGCCGGCACCCTGGAGGATCTCGATCTCACGATCCGGCCATGGCGGCGAGGGTTTTTCGCGACCACGCCCAACGGAGTTCCCGTCGACCTGGGAATCTGGCGCGTGCGCCGGAACTAGCGCACTAAACCTGGAGCCGCCAGAGCGGGGACACCGGACCATGTCCCGCGCCGAGGTCGTACGACGCCTCGAGACACTTGGTCACCCACTCTTTGCCGAACGCCACCGCGTCCGGAACGGAATGGCCGTGTGCGAGAGCGCAAGTGATCGCAGCAGCCAGCGTGTCTCCGCCGCCGTGATCGTTGCCGGTGTCGATCCGGGCACTGCTGAATTCGAGGAAACGGTCGCCGTCGAACAACAGGTCGGTGGACAACTCCGAAGTACGAAGGTGGCCACCCTTGACGATGGACCATTGAGCGCCGAGCGCATGCAGCGCTTCTGCCGCTTGGCGGGCGCTCTTGTCGTCGACGACCTCGATACCGGTGATCAACCGAACCTCGTCGAGGTTCGGAGTGACCACCGTGGCTGCCGGAATCAAGGTGTTGCGGACCGCGTCGAGAGCTTCTTCGTGCAACAGCGGATCGCCGTGCATCGACGCGCACACCGGGTCGACCACGAGCGGAATCGGACGGTCGCGGCCGATCCCAACCTCGGCGGCAACCGCGGCCACCGCTTCGATGATGGTCGTCGACGCGAGCATTCCCGTCTTCGCCGCACCGACGCCGATGTCCGAGACCACGACGCGCACCTGGTCGGCGACGATCTCCGGCGGAATCTCGTGGAATCCGCTGACTCCCACCGAATTCTGGACCGTCACTGCGGCGACGGCCACGCAGGCGTGCACTCCGCACATCGCCATCGTGCGGGAATCGGCTTGAATGCCGGCTCCGCCACCGGAGTCGGTTCCGGCGATGGTCAATGCCCGAATCGGGGTCTGTCCGGCGGGGGTTAGGGGCAGCAGCTTCACGACGACGAGCCTACCGATCGGACCTGGGGAAACGGCAGCTCGGTCCCACCTCTCGCGGGAACGACGGCGCGAACTGCGATTGCGATCCGGTCGTTCCCGGTGCAAAAATTGGTCGAACCCGGGACAGCGTCGTCGGTAGCTGATTCTATGAGTGGCATGGATCACAGTTATGGAGAGCGTGCGAACGCAGCTGTCGCCGATCGCGCAGGTGCACATCGTGCCGTGGAGGTCGCCGCAATGAACGACATCGAAAATTCGAAAACCGGAACCTCACCGGAAGTCACGCTCGTGGACAATCCGTCGCACGAACGATTCGAACTGCTCTCCGACGACGAGTTGGTCGGCATCCTCGGATACCGCGACGAAGACGAGATTTCGGGGAGCGGAGCCGAAGCGGGCGACGTGGTTGCGTACATGCATACCGTCGTCAAAGAGGAGTACGGCGGGCAGGGACTGGCAGCCGTACTCGTGCAGTTCGCAATGGACTGCGCCCGTGAACGTGATTGGTCGGTACGGCCCGTGTGTACCTATGTTCAGCGGTACCTCGGCGAGCATCCCGAGTATCTGGAACTGCTCGTCGAGGACTAGAAGCCCGAGGGTGCAAACAGACGATCAGGCTCCGAGATTCACGATCACCCGAGATTCACGATCACCGGAGCGTGATCGCTGGCGCCCTTGCCTTTTCGCTCGTTTCGATCGATCTCGGCCGCCTCGACGCGTGCTGCGAATGCCGGTGAGCCGAGGATGAAGTCGATTCGCATACCCTGCTTCTTCGGGAAGCGAAGCTGCGTGTAATCCCAGTACGTGTACACGCCGGGACCGGGTGTGTACGGGCGAACTACGTCCGCGAACCCGGACTCGGTGAAGGCGGTGAACGCAGCTCGTTCCGGCTGCGACGTGTGGGTCTTGCCCTCGAAGAAAGCGGGATCCCACACGTCGTCGTCCGTGGGAGCGACGTTCCAGTCGCCGACCAGGGCGATCTGCGCGTCGGGATCCTGCTTGAGCCAGCCCTCCGCGTCGTCGCGCAGCTTGGCCAGCCAATCCAGCTTGTAGGCGTAATGCGGGTCTTCCAGCTCACGGCCGTTGGGGACGTACAGGCTCCACACCCGCACACCGCCGCAGGTGGCACCGATCGCACGTGCCTCGCGGACCGGGTCTGCCTCGGGATCCTTGTCGAATCCGGGCTGATCCTCGAATCCGATCTGCACGTCGTCCAAGCCGACGCGGGAAGCGATGGCGACACCGTTCCACTGGCTCAACCCGACGTGGGCGACCTCGTAGCCGATCTCCTTGAAGCGTTCGTACGGAAACTGCTCGTCCTTGCACTTGGTTTCCTGCATTGCCAGGACGTCGACGTCGGATCGACCGAGCCAGTCGATGATCCTGTCGGTACGGGCACGGACGGAGTTGACGTTCCAGGTAGCGATGCGCACGAGGGCAAGCCTAGCGTCAGCCGCCGACAGGATCGGTGGCGTATCGGTAGCGGTGGTGTTCGACGAATCCGAGCTGCTCGTAGAGCGCGATCGCCGCGAAGTTGTCCGCCGAAACCTGGAGGTACGCGTGCGTCGCACCGTTCTCACGACCCCAGGAGAGTAGATCTCCGCAGATCAGCGACCCGATTCCGTGACGACGGTGTTCAGGGGCGACGTGAATGCCGGTCAGTCCTACCCAGCGTTTGTGGTCGGGTGCCTCGGTGAGCGCAGCGCGCCCGATGGCAAGCGGCGTGTCGGTGTTTCCGATCGCGCCGAAAGTTGCAGTGCCCACGACAGCCGTGAGGACCGCCTCGACGTACGCCGGATCGCCGTGGGCGTCGTACATCGACAGCCAGTTGTGGTCGGGGCGGTCGGCGAACGAGGTGACCGGAGGACCGAGCGGCAGCGTGACATTGCCCAGATCGGCGGCCATCACGATGGTTTCCTTCTCGCTGCTCCACCCGTCCGGAGCGGTGCCGAGTCGATCGGGGAGGAGCAGCAGGGTCGGCAGTCCGCGGTCACCGAACCACTGGCGTATCCGCTCGATGGTGCTCGCGTCGAAGCCGGCAACCGCCCCCGCACCACCGAGCGGCAAAGCCGAATTGGCGCGGCCGGTGACACCGTGACCGGCGCGCAGCAACCAACCGTCGATCCACGCCTGCTCGACCCCCGGCCACGCCGCCGCAGCAGCCGTTTCGAGGTTTCGAATCTCGCCGATGCGAATCGGGCGGGCCGAGAGACTCTTGAGCGCGATCACCTGATCGGCGGAGACCTGGACCAGCCGACCGTCGCCGGCGCGAACGGCGATGGGATCGGCGCCCTCGAGGATGCCGATGACGTCGGTCATGGGATGCGAATAGCCGGGTGGGAGCTTGTATCGCAAAACCACCCGGCTACCGATCGAAATGTTGCCGTTCAGAGCAGAATTCTCAGTCTTCGTAATCGTCGTCGTCGTGACCGAACGGATCGTCGACGGTCCCCGGCGTCCAGGTCAGACCGGGCTTGCCCCAACCGGAACGCTTGATGATCTTCTTGGCAGCGCGCGCGTTGCGGCCGATCAGTACGTCCGTGTAGAGGAAACCGTCGAGATGCCCGGTCTCGTGCTGGAGCATCCGTGCGAAGAATCCGGTGCCCTCGACCTCGATCGGGTTGCCGTCGGCGTCGGTGCCGGTGACCTTCGCCCAATCGGCGCGACCCGTCGGGAACTGCTCGCCGGGAACGGACAGGCAACCCTCGAAGTCTTCGTCCGGGTCGGGCATCGTCTGGGGGATTTCGGACGTCTCGAGTACCGGGTTCACGACGACGCCGCGTCGACGCTCGCTGCTGCGGTCGTCACCGGGGCAGTCGTAGACGAAGACTCGCAGTGGAACACCGACCTGATTGGCCGCCAGACCGACGCCGTTGGCAGCGTCCATCGTCTCGTACATGTCTGCGATCAGTTCGGCGATCTCGGCCGGGGACTGAGTGACCGGCTCTGTCGCCTTGTGCAGTACCGGGTCGCCGACGATTCGGATGGGGAGGATAGCCATGCGGACAAGGATAGTGCGGCGCGCCCGCGTAGTTATCACGGCCCGCACACTCGATCATGGTTCAATGGTTGCTGAAGAACAGCGATGTAATTCGTTGCTCGGTCGGAA
>NZ_LVCT01000461.1:0-6120 GCF_001647205.1 Rhodococcus sp. EPR-134 | reverse complement strand
CATACGAGTCTCGCTGACGCCGAGCACAGCAGTCGAGGAGTGACATGGACGGCGCAACCGCGCGTAGTCGGAACCAGTCCGAAGGCACTGGCGCCGACGATTCGGTAGTAGATACAGCAGGCATGCACGAGGTCGGCGAAGACGGCCTCACCCGCCGGGAGCACGACATCCTCTCTTTCGAGCGTCAGTGGTGGAAGTACGCCGGTGCGAAGGAAGAAGCCATCAAGGAGTTGTTCGACATGTCGGCAACCCGCTACTACCAGGTTCTCAACGCCTTGGTCGATCGCCCCGAATCCTTGGCGGCTGATCCCATGCTGGTCAAGCGCCTGCGTCGTCTGCGTGCCAGCCGTCAGAAGGCCAGGGCCGCGCGTCGCCTCGGCTTCGAGGTCACCTGAATCACGCGTACATATGATCGGGCTGTCCACGCACTGGCGATAAGGTCGACATCGTGAGTACCCCGAAAGAGCAGCCGTCCGGACCTCCGCTTCGCGCAATCGCCATGGTGTTGATCGCGTTGGCGATCGTGTTCATCGGTCTCGGAGCAGCCTCACTGGGTGGATCGAGCGACGGTGGATCGGGCGACGAGAACACCGCAGCACAGCAGACCGAATCCTCGGCGTCTGCCACGACGAGCGCCCCCGCGCCTGCCACCACCAAGCCTGCAGCGACGACGCAACCCGCTTCGGGCGATACCACCACCACGTCGCGTCCCTCGGGAACTGCGACGACCACGACTTCCAGCTCCGCGAGCGGCGCCGACACGTCGAATGTCAGCGTTCGAGTTCTCAACAACAGCACCGTCTCCGGTCTGGCAGCAGGCACCGCCGAGGAATTGACGGCAGCAGGTTGGAACGTCGAGGAGACGGGTAACTACAGCGAGGGCACCGTCAGTACGACGACGGTGTATTACGGATCGTCCGCGGCGGAGAAGGCAGCGGCGCAGAAGATCGCGGCTGAACTCGGAGTCTCCGCAGAGCCTCGATTCGCCGGCATCGCGAACGCGTCACCTGGCGTGATCGTGATCGTGACCTCCAACTGACCGGTCGTGAAGGTGGAACTGACCCGTCGGTTCCAGCTACTACACGCGCCGTTATGATCAGAAGCACTTTCTCGCCACCTCAAAGGAGCGGTTCGATGGCCCCCAGCAGCACCCGGCGTATGTCCTGGCGCGTCGTTGCCCCTGTAGTCGCGATTGCCGCTTTCGGCTTGACCGCTTGCAGTAACAGCGAAGAGCCCAGCAGCGTCCCCGGCACGACTCCTCCGGTGTGGACCGGTGCAGCCGATCCCAGCGCGCACGAAAGCGCGGGCGGCCACGGTTCCGAGACGGCTCACGCCGGCGCTTCTGCCGAAACGGTCACCGCAACGCTGAACGGCACCGACGGCGCCAAGGTCGGAACGGTCACGTTCGCGCAGGAAGGTAGCGACGTCAAGGTCACCCTCGACGCCAAGGGCCTCACCCCCGGCTTCCACGGATTCCACGTCCACCAGGTCGCCAAGTGCGAGACCAATTCCGTTGCCCCCAGCGGCGGAGAGCCGGGTAACTTCCTCTCGGCAGGCGGACACTTCCAGGCCGAGGGTCACACGGGCCACCCGGCGAGCGGCGACCTCACTTCGGTTCAGGTCCTCGAAGAGGCACCGCCACACTGGTCACCACGACCGATGCATTCACCGTCGACGAACTGGTCGCAAACGGTGGAACATCCGTCATGATCCACGCCGGAGCGGACAACTTCGGCAACATCCCGACGCGTTACGCGCCGGCACCGGATCAGCAGACCCTCGACACCGGTGACGCCGGCGGACGCGTTGCTTGCGGTGTCATCACCAAGAGCTGACAAACTCACCTGAGTTTTGCATCACTTCCGGCGACTACCACGCAGTAGCCAGCACGGTGTTTTTACCGACACTGTGATTGGATTCTCTGCGTGGTAGTTCCATTTCCAGGTTCGCCGCGCCCGACGCTGGGCGTGGAGTGGGAGATCGCGCTGGTCGATCGCAAGACCAGAGATCTCTCCAACACAGCAGCCGAGGTGTTTTCGGCGGTCGAAGAGCTTGCCGGCTCCGAAACCCCGCACATCACCAAGGAACTACTGCGAAATACCGTCGAACTCGTCACGGGTATTCATTCGACGGTCGGCGAGGCGATGAGTGATCTCGACAGGTCACTGGATCTGCTTCGCCGCGCTGCGAATCCGCTCGGCGTCGACCTCATCAGCGCGGGCACGCACCCGTTCGCGCAATGGTCGACGCAGCTGGTCACCCGGACACCCGACTACGACGAACTCATCGAACGCACGCAGTGGTGGGGTCGGCAGATGCTGATCTGGGGCGTGCACGTTCATGTGGGTGTCTCGTCCGCGGATCGCGTTTTCCCCATCATCAACGCACTGCTGCAGCGCTATCCGCACCTGTTGGCGCTGTCGGCGTCCTCGCCGATGTGGGCCGGTGTGGACACCGGCTATGCGTCCAATCGCGCGTTGATGTTCCAGCAGCTCCCCACCGCGGGCCTTCCGTACCAGTTCGAGAACTGGGCCGAATACGAGTCGTTCATCGACGACCAGATGAAGACCGGTGTGATCACCAAGATCGGTGGCATGCACTGGGACATCCGTCCCGCGCCGAAGTGGGGAACCATCGAGGTCCGGGTGTTCGACGGCGTCTCGACACGCGCTGAACTGGGTGCTCTCGTTGCTCTGGTCCACTGCCTCATCGTCGATCTGGACCGCAGACTGAGTGCCGGTGAGACTCTGCCGAACATGCAGCCGTGGCACGTCAAGGAAAACAAGTGGCGCGCAGCGAGATACGGACTGGACGCCGAGATCATCCTCGACTCCGACGCAAACGAGTGCCTCGTCACTGACGATCTGGATCGCCTGCTCGACGACTTGGCGCCGATTGCGGTCTCACTCGGCTGCGCGGACGAGTTGGCGTCGGTGGCGGACATTCCCCGTCGCGGCGCGTCCTACCAGCGGCAACGTCGTGTCGCGGAAGCGACGGGCGGCGATCTGGTTGCGGTCGTCGACGCCTTGGTCGCAGAGTTGGGCACCTAGCAGGTTCACAGTGCGAAGGACTGTTTCGCGGACTGGAAATCCGGGCATACCAACCGTTTGTCCAGTGGGTGTCCATATTCAGTTCACACGCCGTTTACTATTGTCCGGTGTTGATAGACAGTTGGTCCCAACGAGGGGGCGCACCCGGACAGTCGGACCGTTCGTGGTCGAGTTCTCACCGACTCCTTCTGATCGGCACAGCAGCATTGACCGTGCTGGTCCTGGGCGTGCAGGCGTTCGCGTCGTACAAGGGCTATCTCGGTCCGGTGGAAAGCCTGTTCGGTGACTACTTCCTCGTTCCCCGCTCCGCGACCATGCCTTGGGTGGGCCTCGCTCTCGCGCTCGTCGGACTGAACAACAAAGAACGCATCTACGCGGTATCCGCGGCCGTCGTGATCGACGTGGTCGTCGGCGCGATCCGCTGGTTCTCGGGTGGACCGCTGACGATGGGCACCGGCGGCACCTGGGTGCTGACGGCCATCGCGGTGTACGCGGTGTGGAAGTTGTCCGGTGAGCGTCGACTCAGCGTTCTGCACGGCGTCGCTCTCGGCGCGTTGCTCATCATCGCGGCCAAGGTTGCCGAGACGTGGCTGGAGATCACCATTCTCGTCGGCACCGACGTGTGGGACGAGTACGTGTTCCTCGCCGACCAGGCTCTCGGGAATCCGTCGTGGGTGATGGGCCAGATCGTCGACGCCATGGGCCCCGTCGGTGCAGCAGCCCTCGACTGGATCTACGTCGAACTGCCGGTCGCAGTGATCGTGGTTGCTCTCTATCAAGTACGTAAGGGATGGCCGTCGCATCACCTGCTGCGCACGTTCCTGCTCATCGGGCTGATCGGCCCGATCTTCTACGTCCTGTTCCCGGTGGTCGGCCCGGTGTTCGCCTTCGGTCCGCGTGGGTTCGGATTCCAGATCGGTGACTACTGGCCGAACATCGTGCCCAACTTCGACTTCGCATCACCGTCGTCGCTGCCGTTCGACGACGCCGCACCGCGAAACTGCATGCCGAGCCTGCACACCGCGTGGGCGGTCGCATTGTTTATCCACTCGCGCAGCGGGCCGTGGTGGATTCGCAGCCTGGGATCGTTCTGGCTCGTTGCGACCCTGACCGCGACGCTCGGTTTCGGATTCCACTACGGCGTCGACCTCATTGCCGGTGCCGTCCTGTGCTTGACCCTCGATGCGGCGCTACGGGATCCGGAGCGAGGCTGGGGGTGGTTCCGAGTGCGTCTGTTGATCGGTGGCTCGGCACTCCTGGCGGGATTGTTGCTCTCGTACCGGTTCGCTGCGGTGCAGATGGCCGAGTACCCGGCGATCTTCGGGCCGCTGCTGATGGCTGTCCTGGTTCTCATGTCGGTGGCGTACTTCGCCACCTTCTTCGCCCGCCCCGGCACTGCTCTTGCGGTGTGGGGCGAGCGCGACGGCGAGTGGGATGCCGTTACAGGAGAGAGTCCGGGTCTTCCAGCTCGTTGATCTTCATGAGGTCGTCCTCTTCGCGCTGTTCGCGGTAGGCGACTCGGCCGACGCTGTGCGCGATCACGGGCGCCGTCAGCAGCGTGAAGATGCCCACCAGGACCAACATCCAGATGTCGACGCTCCCACGAAGCAGGAACACGGCGCCCATCAGGACCAAGATCAGTCCGACCACCTGAGGTTTCGTGGCCGCGTGCATACGACGCAGAGTGTCGGGGAAGCGAACGATTCCCACCGCGGCGGTCAGCGCGAGCAGCGCGCCGAGGAAGATGGAGATGGCCCCGATCGTGTCGAGGATGTTGCCGATCACTGGTCACTCACCCGGAAGCGCGCGACGGACACCGAACCGATGAAGCCGACCAGCGCCAGCGCGACGATCGCGGGAACGATGGTCGTGTCTTTGCTGTACGCGGCCCAGACCGCGAGTCCACACATCGAGACCGCGATGATCGTGTCCAGGGCGACGAGGCGGTCGAGTGAGCTCGGACCGTCGAGCAATCGGAACGTGGTCAGTACGGCGGCGATCAGCAGAATCACTCCGGAAATGATCAAGATCGTGGTGATGAACCCGTTCATGGTTGGTCCTCCTGCCGGGGTGCATCGAATTCGTAGTCGCGCTGGTGCCATGGGCTGGGTTGCCAGTCCGAATCACGTTCGAACGACGCGATGAACAACCGCTCGAGGTCCTCCACCGAGCGGTAGAACGCGCTGACGGCTTTCTGCGAGCCGACGTCGAGCACGTGGACGTAGACGATGCGTCGGTTCTGGTCGATCTCGAGAACCATCGTGCCGGGGATCAGGTTGAGAACGTCGATGCACAGCGTGAGAACCAGGTCGGACTTGATCCCGAGTTGGTACCGCAGAACTCCGGTGACCGGCGGCGGCGACGGACGGATCGCCAGCCACGCGACCTGGATACTCGACTGGATCGCGTAGTACACGATCATCCACAACAGACGCAGAATCGACAGCAGATGTACCCGACCCTCGACCGGTACGCGGGGGAGGGGAAGCAGGACCATGATGATCAGGCCGACGGCGAGTCCGCCGAAGATGTTGCCGAAACTGATGTTGCCCCACAACAGGATCCATACGACCATCAGCCACAGCAGGATCCCGACGCGGAGTACCTGTTCGCGTTTCATCGCGGAGCCTCCTCGGTATTCGGGACGTCGGTGTTCGGGGCCTCGGTATTCGGGACATCGGTACTGGGAGCTACAGCAGGGTCGTCTGCAGCGACGGGAGCTTCGTCGACCGGCACGGGCCGGTGGTTGCCGAGAACCGCGTCGATGTAGATGGACCGGTCCTGCAGGTCCTTCGCCGCTCTGTCGCTGATGTCGATGATCCGGCCCGCGAACACCGTCAGTGCCAGACCGACGATGACAAGTCCGACCGTCGGAATCAGCATGAAGAGCGGAATCTTGCCGACATCCTCGCGGTCGACGAACGCGATGTCCTCTTCGGACTCGTCGATCAACGCTGACGGGCTGACGTCGGCGAGGTCACCTTCGGGCGCGTCGGCCCGGGCTCGCCAGAAAGCCTTGGTCCACACGCGGGCGACGGCGTAGAGCGTCAGCAAGCTGGTGATCGTGCCG
>NZ_LVCT01000460.1:0-2180 GCF_001647205.1 Rhodococcus sp. EPR-134 | reverse complement strand
GAGCGTCGTCTGCACGATGATGTGGTGGGCGACGTAGTAGATCGCGCCGGACAGCCCGGACGTCGTGGACAGTGCGATACCGAAGATCATGTAACCGATATGGCTGACCAGTGTGAACGAGAGCAGACGTTTGATGTCGCTCTGCGCGATGGCACCCATGATGCCGACCACCATCGTGAGCAGGCCGCACACCATCAGTACGTTGTCGAGTTCTCCTTGCGGGAACAGCAGTGAGTGTGCGCGGATGATCGCGTACACACCGACCTTGGTGAGCAACCCGGCGAAGACGGCGGTGATCGGTGCGGGCGCGGTCGGATACGAGTCCGGTAGCCACGCGGACAGCGGGAAAACCGCGGCCTTGATGCCGAACGCCACGAGCAGGACAGCGAAGATGGCGGTTCGTGTGCCCGGCGGAATGTTGTCGAAGCGCAGGGCCATGTCGGCCATGTTGAGGGTGCCGGTCGCCGCGTAGGCGAAGGCGATGCCCGCCAGGAAGATCAGCGAGGACACCATCGAGACCATCACGTACGAGACGCCGGCCCGGACGCGGTCGGCGCTGGCACCGAGCGTCAGGAGCACGAAACTCGCGGCGAGCAGAACCTCGAACCCGACGTAGAGGTTGAAGAGGTCACCGGCGAGGAACGCGTTGGAGATTCCGGCAGTCAATGCGAGATAGGTCGGCAGGAAGATCGAGACCGGCTGGGCCTCGCTGCCGTCGCGAATACCCTGACCGATCGCGTAGATCATGACGGCGAGCAACACCACCGACGAGACCACGAGCATCATCGCCGAGAGACGGTCGACCACGAGTGTGATGCCGATGGGGGAGTCCCAGCCGCCGACCTGAACGGCCGTCGTACCGTCGCGGTCGGCGAGGTAGAGCAGCAAGCCCGACACCGCGACGACGCCGACGAGCGCGATCAGTGTGATCACGCGCTGGAAACGAGGACGTCGGCCGACGACCAGCGTCGCAGCTGCGGCCAGCATCGGGATCAAGACGGGCAGGGGCGCAAGGGCTCCCATCAGGTTGTCCGAGATGGTCATGCGCCTCCACCTCCCTCGATCTTGGTCTGGCGAGCGTCTTTGCGCCGCTTCTCGGATTCCTTCTTACGAGCAAGGTCGGTGGCCCAGTCGGGTACCGGTTCGTCCTCGAAGTCGCCGTCGTGGAGGTCGTCGTAGCATTCGATGTCCTCGAGGTTGACCAGTTGTTCGAGGGGAATAGGGTTGCCGTCCTTGTCGAATGCGTCGCCGCCGATGCTCGGGGCACCGGTGACCGGGTCGTCGGAGCGGTCGTGGTCGGGAGCGTCGGCAGGCAGGCGACGCTTGAGAACCTTGGTGTCCTCGGGATCGTCCTCGACGGCGTCGGCGGTGTTGATCTTGTAAGACCGGTACGCCAGTGCCAGAACGAAGCCGGCGATACCCATCGTGATCACGATCGCCGTCAGGATCATGCCCTGGGCGAGCGGATCCGCTATTTCCTCGTGGACCGAATCTCGGCCGACGATGGGCGGATTCCCGTCCGATCCACCGACGGTCAGGATCAAGAGGTTGATGGCGTTGCCGAATAGAAGTAGACCGAGCAGCATCCGAGTGATGCTTCGTTCGATCAGCAGGTAGACACCGGCCGACGTGAGGACGCCGATCAGGATCAGCATTCCGATGTTTGCGCTCATGGTGCTTTCACCTCGATTTCTGCGTCGAGGCGGGCGCCGAGACTTCGGAGTACGTCCAGGACCAGGCCGACCACGATGAGGTAGACGCCCAGGTCGAAGAACAGTGCGGTGACCAGTTTGACGTGGCCGATGAGCGGGAGTGTGAACTCGAAGACGGCGGACGAGAGCGCCGGGGCGCCGAGGAACAGCGACACCAGGGCGGTGCCCGCGGCCAGCGCCAAACCGAGGCCGAGAATCTTGCCCGCGTCGATGGGTACGGCTTCACCGAGTTCGTAGCGTCCGCCGGCGAGGTACCGAAGTACCAGCGCCAGGCCCGCCGTCAGGCCTCCGGCGAAACCGCCACCGGGGGCATTGTGACCGGAGAAGAAGAAGTAGATCGACAACACCATGATGGTCGGGAAGATCAACCTCGTGGTGACCTCGAGAACCAGCGAACGGTGTCGAGGATCGATGAGGTCTCCGCCGCGCAACCACGTCGTGTCCGAGTTGGCAGCTGCCTTGTCGACG
>NZ_LVCT01000459.1:0-15185 GCF_001647205.1 Rhodococcus sp. EPR-134 | reverse complement strand
GAGATCTCACCGAGGGTGTCCCATGCGCGGATGTCGACGAGTAGGACGTTGACGACGTTCTTGCCGTTGCCCAGGTCGTAGGCAGCGTCGGGAAGCAGCTCGTAGATCGGACGAGTGTTTCGGGCATTGGTCGCGAAGGCCGCGATGGTGGTGACGGTGATACCGACGGCGACAGCGAGTGCGGCACGCGGCCACTTGAAGCCGATCGCCTTGCTCTCGTCGACTTCGGCGGGGAACTTCCGGAGCACGAGCACGAAGATCACCAGTGTCAGTGTCTCGACGAGGAACTGGGTCAGCGCGAGGTCGGGTGCGCCGTGCAGCGCGAACAACACGCCGCAGCCGTAGCCGGTGAGTCCGACGAGGATGACGCTGGCGAGTCGGTTGCGCATCAGCGTCGCGGCGATGGCGGCCGAGATCATCATCAGCGCGATAGTGAACTGGATGGGTGAATCCCACATCCGAAGGTCGACTCCGCCGCCATCGGTGTCGATGATCAGCAGGAACAGCGGCACAACGACCAGCGTCGCGAGAATCGTCGACTGTGTGCGGGGGAGCGAACCACGCTGAGTGGCACCGGTCAGGCGCATCGAGATGGTGTCCATGCCGCGCAGGGTCGCGTCGTAGATACGGTCGGCGTTGCCGAGCGGCGGGTGCTCGAAGTGCAGTCGGCTGATCTGACGCTGCGCGATGTAGAGCGCGATGCCGCCGGCGATGACGATGCAGGTGAGCAGCAGCGGAGTGTTGAATCCGTGCCACAGCGCGAGGTGGTAGTCGGCGTGAGGTCCGGGGGCCAGTGTGGTGGAGTACGGGGTCAGCAGCTTCTCGAGCTGGGGCGAGAGAATGCCGGCGGCCAGACCGAGAACAGCGAGCAGGCCGGGCGCGAACAGGAACAGCCAACCCGGCTTGTGCATCTTGCTCACGGCTGGGCTGGGCTTGCTCAGGGTCTTACGTCCGAAGGCGCCCCAGATGAAGCGGACGCTGTAGCCGACGGTGAGGATCGAGCCCAACACGATCACCGTGACGACGGCGATGGACGACCAGTGGCCGAGCGCGTTCGTTTCGAGCACCGATTCGAGTGCGGCTTCCTTGCCGACGAATCCGAGTAGCGGTGGCAGACCGGCCATGCTGGCGGCAGCGAGGCTCGCGATGATCGCGAGAGCGGGTGCCGCTTTACCCAGGTGAGCAAGTTTGCGCAGGTCACGGGTACCGGTCGTGTGATCGATGATGCCAACGACCATGAAGAGTGCGGCCTTGAACATCGCGTGCGCCACGACCATCGTCATGCCGGCCAGGGCGGCGTCACGCGTGCCGATGCCGACCAGGACCATCATGAAGCCGAGTTGGCTGACGGTTCCGAAGGCGAGGACGAGTTTGAGGTCGTACGCGCGCATGGCTCGCCAACCGGCGAGGATCATCGACAGCAGACCCAAACTGATGATGGTGATGCGCCACGGCGGCGAATCGGCGTACCCGGGAGCCAGGCGCGCGACGAGGTAGATACCGGCCTTGACCATTGCAGCAGCGTGAAGATAACCGCTGACAGGGGTTGGCGCGGCCATTGCACCGGGAAGCCAGAAGTGCAGGGGCACGATTGCCGATTTGGAGAGCGCACCGATCAGGATCAGGACGATCGCGACGGACGGGAGCCACCCCGTCGGCGGGTTCGCGACCAGTTCGGACAGGTTGTAGCTGCCGCCGACCTGGCCGAGGATGATCATGCCGACCAACATCGCCAGACCACCCGCGGTGGTGACCAGCAGTGCCTGGGTCGCGGCGCGGCGGCTGGTGGCGCGTTCGGCGTAGTGACCCACGAGCAGGAACGACAGGACCGTTGTCAGTTCCCAGAACACGTAGAGAAGCAGCATGTTGTCGCTGGTCACTAGCCCGAACATGGCACCCGCGAAGGCGACCATCTCGGCGGCGAAGATACCGAGTCGAGGTTCGTCGTCGGTGAAATAGCGGGCGCAGTAGACCAGGATGAGCGTGCCGACACCCAGGACGAGCACGGCCATGATGGCCGAAAGCGCGTCGAACCTGAAGTCGATGTCCATCGACAGCCCTGGAACCCAGGTGATGTGCAGCGTCTCGACGGTGCCCCATTTGTCGATGACCCAGCCGAGGCCGGCGAGGGGGACTATCGCGAGGGGGAAGAAGCCGTTTCGCCCTAACCTGCGCACCACAAGCGGAGCCAAGAGGGCGGCAACGGCATGGGCAAGCAAGATAGCGAGCAAAAGGCACTCCGTCGTGTTGTCAGCGGGCGGCGGGGTGTCCGAACAAAATCGAACCTATCGGATTAACGAGACAATTCACCTTGTCGGAGAGGTTGTCTTTGCGTACATATTACCGGGCGTGGCAGTTTCGATGTGCAGCGAGTCGATTCGGACATCATCGGCACTCGCTGATACACGTAGGTTGGACGACGTGAATTCGTCGACACCCACCACGATCATCCGTACCGCTGCCCTTGCACACATTCGTGACCGCAAGCTGATCCAGACCCGCTCCGTGGGCAAGACGGCGTTCTACATGGCCGGCGGAAAGATCGACCCGGGGGAGACACCCGAGCAGGCACTGCACCGCGAAATTCGGGAGGAACTCGACGTCGATCTGGTCGACGGGACGGTCACGTTCCTCGACGTCTTCGAGGCTCACGCTTTCGGACATTCCGCGGACACGGGCCTGCACATGAGTTGTTATCTGGCGGAGATGGCCGGAGACCCGCACCCGACCAGCGAGATCGCCGAGTTCCGCTACTTCACGCTCGCCGAGTACGCAGCGATGGACGAGGTGGCGCCCGGATCGCTCAAAGTGTTCCATCGCCTGGCGTCGATGGATCTGATCGACTGATCGGCGGAGGAACGGATCGATTGATCCGCCCCAATCGGAGACTCACGTAGGCGCAGACGGCCACGATGATCAGCGCCACGGCGTCGAGTATCAGAATGTCGGTCGAGATTTCGAACGGGCCGACCGTCGTGATGCCGTTGAAGGGCTTGTTCTCGTCGAGCGGCGTGTACGCCGTCCATCCGTAGTCGAACTGCGGATAGACGAGCAGGGCCAGCGCCGTCGGGCCGAAGATGACACCGAGTCCGACGAGTGCTCGCGACGCTCCGGTCCGCGGTGGCTCTCGGTACATCGCGCTGGCGATCGCGTATGTGACGACCGCAGCGGTGAAGGCGACAAGAAGATCGCTGATCGTGAGAACGTCACCGATCTTCGGCGACGGCGACGTGGCGTAGCTGACGATCCCGGCGACCGTGACCGTCAGGAGCAATCCGTAGCCGACGACTCGCGAGGGAGCGATCGCGCCGATCGCTGCCGCGGCGACGATGACGAGTCCGATCACGACGGCGGTGGAGGCGGGGGTTTTCGACCATTCCATGGCTTCGGTTGCGGGACGGTTCGCCGAGACCGCCGCCACAGTTGCGACGGCAGCGGTACACATCAGCAGGATTCGACTGCCGTCGCCCAGCACCCGCGCGCAGATCACCGTGATCACCAGCGCGACGAGTAGTAGAGGCACCGCCGCCGTGACGGTGGTGATCTCGAACCACCAATTCGCCGCGACCCCGAAGAGAGTGAGCACCGCCGCGATAGTCACCGGTCGAACGGCCATCCGTTCCTTGGGGTGGTCCTTGTCGAAGTCGTGGAACCAGAACGCGGCGACGCAGGCGGCGGCCAAAGCGAGCGCGAGCAGTGTTGCCCCCAACACTGGTGGTTGAAACTGGTTGGTGTTGTCGGCGATGTAGTCCGCGTACCGCCGAGGAATAGCGTCTTCGTCGAGGAGTGAATCCGAGACATGCACGGCAACAATCGTTCCCGCGACGGAAGCGGCTCGGACCCGGGGAGCGGCAGCAACCGTGACCGCGCCGACAGCGACTCCCGCACCCACGGGTGAGAGTGCCTCGAAGTTGTGATCGTAGAGCCCGGGCAGTTCGAGTAGGAGTCCACCGAAGACCGTCATGGCCGCGGTCCGCAAGCGGCAGCGGGCCATCATCGCGGCTGTCCCGACCGCGACGACAGCCAGAACGCCGGCGCCGATCGTCGAGATCGACCAGAACCTGTCGCCCGTCGAAATCGACGTCGACTGGCTGTTCACGAACGGTGCCAAGGCGACGACGGTGACGACGAATGCCGTCACACCACTCAGCGCGACGAGCAGCGTCCTGCGGGCGATGGGCACTGCTCCAAAATAGTCAATCCGGTACCAGTTGCACCGCAATAGCAGGTCTCAGTCCGGTGACGGTGTGTCAGTCGACTGGCTCCGGTTCGATCCGAGAATCCGTGGTGTCGACGGGCGGGTGGGATCGTCGAAGGATCGCTGCACCGCAGAAGCCGATGATCAAGGCGAAGAGGATTGCAGTGCCGACGGTCTGAGGGGTGACGTAGTCGATGGTGATTCCTATGCCGCGTCCGAATAGTCCTCCGTCGGCGCTGACGTGCGCCGGGACGGGAAGTTCCATCAATCGCTGAATGTCTGCCGCTGTCAACTCTGGCGGCGCGGTGAGCTGATCGGTGAGAATCGCGATCGACGAGAAGGTCATCGCGGCAAAGGGAATGGCGAGTCCGAGTGTGGCGTCGACCAGGCTGCCGGGAGCAAGGGCACCGAACAGCAATCCGGCGGCGAGGCCCAGTGCGGCGATCTTCAGTGCGATTGACCAGACACCGTGCGCGGAGTCGAAGGGCAGTAGTTCTGACAGCGGTACCGCAACGAGAACGGCGATGGGAACGAGGTTTGGCACCTGCTTGTGCAGTCGCAATCCGACGGCGACCGGCAGGGCTGCGAAAAGCACCAGTACCCAGGGGGACTTCAGGTCTCCCCAGTGGCCGGAACCCTTCGCGATGTCGACGAACAGCGGAGCCGACGCAGCGGCCAGCGCGGTTGCGGCCCAGAGGAACTTGCCACCAGCACCGGAGGTGTCGCCGAGACGGTAGGCGGCGATCCATGTCAACGCGAGCGCAGCGCCCGCTGCCAAGACCATGACGATCCAGGCAGTTGCCTCGGACGCGTACTGCTGGCGATCGATCACGGCGCCGAGCACTCGATGCCCGATCGCCAGCGCGGCGATCACCACGAGCGCGATGCGGATTTCGCCCGCGTCGGGCTTGCGGATCCGGAAGCCGGATTGCGCGGTCACTGCACAGGCGATTGCTGCTGCGGCCGTGGCGCCGATCAGCCACCACGACGGCTCACCTACCGAAGACGTACTCATCCGGCCCGTCCCGCCGGCGAACGTGCGAACCGCGAGGAAGGCGGCAAGCACGCCGAGGAGGGTGGCGTTCTTCGTGGCGGTGCGATCCCAACTGACGGCAACCACACAACCCAGAATCGCACCGGCTGCAACACTTTTGACGATGATCACGGCGATCAGCAGGTCCAGTGAGGCAACCTCGGGCACGACTGCCCGAATGATCGCGATGACGGCGACCCCGACGGTGATCGCGATCCAGGCTGCCCGACGGGAGCCGCGACGCTGTGAGAGTGCGCAGGCAAGCACGGCAACCACGGCGCCGAGCCCGACAGCGGTGGGTCCACTGCTGATCCAGCGATCTACTTCCGACGGAGAGGCCACGATGGCCCAGTCACGGAGAACCGGATTGGTCAGGGCCAGCGCCGCGAGTATCCCGGACAGGAGCGCAGCGACGGTGGTGAGGATCGCTCGAAGATCGAGTGGCATCGGGCCAACCTATCGCGGCGCCGCAACATCGGTCGTGGGCGGCGTGAGTGCCGGAAACCAGATGTCGGTGAGAACGTCTGCTGCGACGTCCGCACCCGCGGTGATCGCGCCCTGTTCCGCCCAGCGAATGAAGAAGCGCTCGACCTGTGTCAGCAGGAGTTCGACCCGGAGTTTCGCCTCGTCGTGTCGATTCTGCGGCCAACGGGCGAGGTACGACGGCATCGCGTTGGGCAGTGCGGAGATGCCTTCGCGGGCCAGTGTGCGGAACTCGGGTTCGAGGACCATGGCCTCGTCCCACGCCCGCATCATGTGGTGGTGATCGCGGCACCAGTCGAGAGCGCGGTTGATCCAGCCGGCGAATTCTTCGCGCGAACCGGAATCGAGTACGTGGTCGAGATCCTGGAATATGGCGAGGGTGCTGGATACGACGGTGTTCGAGCCGAGCGCCTTGAGGATGTCGATCTTTCCGGGAAAGTGCAGGTAGAAGGTGGCTCGGCTGCAACCGACCCGGCCGGCGATGTCCTCGACGGTGACAGCCGCGTATCCGCGTTCGGTGAAGAGCGCGCCGGCGGCATCCACGAGGTCTGCGCGGGTTCGCTGCTTCTGCTTCTCTCGCAGCGTCAGTCTGCCGGAGGTATCTGTCATTACCAGGATCCTAGTGCCGCGGGGGCTCTCACGGGTCAATTGCACGAGACTCTCCGTCTTTCACTTGACAGTCCGTTAGTGAAAGCTACTCTGTGGTGTAGCGCACATTCGACCGATCAGAGGACGCCATGACCATCTCGGACACAACACGCACGCCTGACCTGCCGGCCGGATTCGACGTCACCGATCCTGCTGTCCTCGGGGAGCGGATCCCTTTCGAGGAATTCGCCGAACTGCGTCGCAACGCACCCGTGTGGTGGTGTGAGCAGCCGCCGACGGTCGGTGGATTCCAGGACGAGGGCTACTGGGTGGTCTCGCGTCACGCTGACGTCAAAGAGGTCAGCCAGCGCAGCGATGTGTTCTCGAGCTGGGAGAACACCGCGATCGCGCGTTTCGCCGACGACATGCCACGTGAGGCCGTCGAGATGCTCCGGCATCTTCTGCTCAACAAGGATGCACCGGAGCACACCAAGCTCCGCAAGCTGATTTCGAAGCTGTTCACGCCTCGCGCGATCAACGGCATGCGCGACGAATTGGATCGTCGTGCACGGAGCATCGTCGACACCGCTGTGAGCGAAGGCCCGGGCGACTTCGTGAAGCAGGTTGCCAGCGAGCTGCCGCTCCAGGCGATCGCGGATCTGATCGGTGTACCGCAGGACGATCGAGACAAGCTGTTCAAGTGGTCCAACGAGATGATGGGCTACGACGACCCGGAATACCAGGGTGATCCGGCAGTCGCGTCCACCGAGGTCCTCGGATACGCGTACCAAATGGCAGACGCACGTCGTACCTGCCCGGCAGACGACATCGTCACCACTCTGGTCCAGGCCGACATCGACGGCGACTCCTTGAGCCCGGAGGAGTTCGGGTTCTTCGTGCTCATCCTGGCGGTCGCAGGGAACGAGACCACTCGCAACGCCATCACGCACGGAATGATCGCGTTCCTGGACAACCCCGAGCAGTGGGAGCTGTACAAGAAGGAACGTCCCAAGACGACGGCCGACGAGATCGTCCGTTGGGCGACACCCGTCACCGCCTTCCAGCGCACCGCGCTCGAGGACACGGAATTGGCAGGAGTGTCGATCAAGAAGGGGCAGCGCGTGGTGATGCTGTACAGCTCCGCGAACTTCGACGAGGACGTCTTCGAGAACCCGATGACGTTCGACATCACTCGTAACCCCAATCCGCACTTGGGCTTCGGCGGAACGGGCGCGCACTTCTGCATCGGTGCCAACCTCGCTCGTATGGAGATCGACTTGATGTTCAACGCGATCGCCGACAACGTCCCGGACATCACCAAGATCGGTGATCCGCGCCGTCTGCGCTCGGGTTGGATCAACGGCATCAAGGAGTTCCAGGTCGATTACAAGAGCACAGGCTGCCCGGTCGCTCACTAGAGTCGGTAGGTGAGAGGTACACCCCACGATCTCGAGGAGCCACCGCATGACTTCGATCAACGACAAGGCAACTGCTCTATTGGCGTTGCACCAGCCAGGTAATCCGGTCATTCTCCCGACGGTATGGGACGCGTGGTCGGCGAATCTTGCGGTGGCTGCCGGTTTTGCAGCCCTGACGGTAGGCAGTCATCCGGTTTCCGATTCCATCGGCAAGCCGGACAACGAGGGCATCACCTTCGACGAACTTCTGCACCGGATCAAGCAGATCACCGGTGCGGTCGACGCCCCGCTCTCGGTGGACATCGAGGGTGGTTACGGGCTCGAGCCGGCAGTTCTCATCGACGGGTTGATCGATGCCGGCGCTGTCGGACTCAACATCGAGGACACCGTTCACAGTGAAGGCGGACGCTTGCGCGAGGCGCAGGAGCACGCCGACTTCGTGGGTGGGCTTCGTCAGGCCGCCGACGCAGCCGGAGTTCACGTTGTCGTCAACGCGCGCACCGACCTGTTCGTGAAGCAGGTCGGTGACGAGGCCGATCGCGTCGATCGCGCCATCGCACGCCTCAAGCTGGCGGCCGACGCCGGCGCCGACGTTCTCTACCCCGTCGGGCGGCATGACGACGCGACCCAGCGCCGCCTGACGTCCGAACTTCCACTTCCGATCAATGCGATCGGAATCCCGGACCAGGACGATCCGGCAAGTTTCGGGCCGCTCGGAGTGGCACGTGTGAGCTTCGGTCCGTTCTTCCAGATGGCATTGGCCAACCGTGCGAACGAGATCTTGGGACGCTGGAAGTAAGAATGCAGACACTGATGTCGCCCGGCCCGCTTCTCGACGATGGCGGACATTTGGTCGAGACGGGTTGGGCCCCATCGGAGATTCGCAAGTATCGACGCTCTGCGATCACCGCTCCCAAGTTCCGGATCAAGGAGTGGGACTACTACTGCGTTCTCACTGCGGATTACGGCATCGCGCTGACCGTCGCCGACAACGGGTACATGGGCTTGCTCGGAGTCTCCTGGCTCGATTTCCGAACACCACACGAGATCACCGAAAACGTGATGCTGCCGTTCCCGATGGGAAGGCTCGGTCTGCCCGAAAGCGCGGACGACGGTGATGTGGTGGTGTCGAAAGGTAAAGCTCGCTTCGGGTTTCGCCATGTGGACGGTGGGCGCCACCTGATTGTCGACTACCCGGCTTTCGACGGTGGGCGAGGTCTTCATGCCGATTTGTTCCTGGCGAGTCCTGCCGATGACCGGATGGTGATCGCCACACCGTTTCCGAAGGCGTCCCGTTCGTTTTACTACAACCAGAAGATCAACTGCCTGCCCGCTGCCGGGACCGTGCGAATCGGGAGCGACGACTTCACATTTCGCTCGGAGGACTCGTTCGGCGTTCTCGATTGGGGCAGGGGAGTCTGGACTTACGACAACACCTGGTACTGGGGTTCTGCATCCGGACTGGTGAACGGCGAGCGGTTCGGATTCAACATCGGGTACGGCTTCGGCGATACTACGGCGGCCAGCGAGAACATCGTGTTTGTCGGAGGGCGGGCACACAAACTGGACAGGATCGACTTCGGCATCCCGCAGGGAACGTACGACGGCGCTCCGTGGAACTTCTCGAGCAACGATGGTCGCTTCGAGATGACTTTCGAGCCGATCATCGACCGTGCCGCGACTTTCGACGTCGGGGTGCTGCGTTCGATTCAGCATCAGGTGTTCGGAAAGTTCTCCGGCACAGTAATCCTCGACGACGGTACCTCCGTGGTGGTTCGAGATCTCCTCGGATTTGCCGAGGAGGTTCGGAACCGCTGGTAGGCCGTACGTCTCCGCGAAGATGGCGGAACGCAGCATGAGCACCGGGGCATGATCGTGCCCCGGTGCTCACGTCTTCAGTTGTCGCGATTCACGCCGCGGTGGGCGGACTGTTCCCGCCGATCGGCCGCTGATACGGATCGATCGACATCGGTGGATAGAACACCGTTTTCCGATCCGGGCCGATCTCCACCCGCCACTCCGTGTGATGCAGCGTCCGATGATGATGACCACACAACAAGACCAGATTATCGAGATCCGTTGGGCCGCCATCGTTCCAGTGAACAATATGATGGGCATCGCACCACCCCGACGGCGTCCCGCACCCGGGAAACGCACACCCGCCATCCCGAACCGCCAACGCCCGCCGCTGGGGTACCGTCGCGGTCCTTGCTTCTTTGCCGCAGTCGAGCGGAACCCCGTTCTCATCCAACAAAATCCGCGTCACGGTGCAGTCGCAGGCCAACATCCGTGCGGTATCGATACTGATCGGACCTACCCAATCCGCCCACGCGAAACCCAGTTCCTGAGTCGACGGCAGGAGGTCTTTCAACGCTTTGAGGTCGGTCATGTCTTTCGCCGACGCAGTCACCGTGATGTGCGGTTTCACTCCGCCTTCGATCGGACCCAACCCCGCCCGCTCGTACCGCCGCAGTAGTTCGCAGAACCCGTCCGCCCGTCGTAGCGCCGGCGTGCGGGTGTCCTTGACCCCGTCCTTCTCCGGCGTCGGCGCAGACAGGCTCGACAGCAACGTGATCAACCGGGCCCCGTTGATCGCATCCAGGTCGCCCTTCACGGTCACCCGCCCGTACAAGCCTTTCGACGCGTAGAACTCGTTACGCTCCGAATCCTCGCCGACCGGGACGCCGTCCTCACGGTTTCCGTACTGCTTCTCGATCCGCCGAATCGCCGCCCGCACCGCATCACAATCCGCAATGTTCTGCGACGCCAACGACAACAAAATCCCGCGAGCCTTGTCCACATCCGCCAGGGTCATGTTCTTCGGCGGATGCTGACAAAACGACGCCACCTGACGGGCTTTCAACGCATCCACGTCACCACGATGAAACGCATCCGCCACAACAGGTTCGAGCATCAACAACCGCGCCAACCCGACCAGCAGACTGCACTCACCGATCTCCAGATTCGTCGAACCATGCAACCACTGCGCGATCACCCGAAAACCCTTCCCGCCAAGAACCTCACGGGAAAACATCTCCACGATCAACAACACCATCCGCGACTGCAACTCGTGCCGGACACGCACCAGATCCAGAACCTCACCCTTGAGGCCCTCACCATCCAACTGCCACGCATCCCGACTGTCCATGCTCAAAGTCTAATCGAACAAAGTTTCGAACACAAGACTTGTATCTCGAAAACTGTTCCTATGCAATAATTTTCGACAATTCCGATTTTTGGGACTTTTCGGATCTTCATTCGATTTGCGGCAGGCAATCTCGACTGCCTCATTGCATGGACTCTGCTGACGCCGAGCGCTCGGCATACATTCCGGCTTCATGTTGACGTGGACGAGGGCACTTGGACGCGTGGCCGCGCATGGGCTCTGTCGATTGCATTGGTTGCCTTGCCGTACTACCGCGACACGAACGAGCAGATCACGGCCTGGGCGAAACATGCGATCGCTCAGGTCGTTGACGACATCCGCACTGAACCCTGAGACCACCTGCGCCGTCTCCGGTTTCGCAACAATCCTTGGAACTCGAGCAGAGAAGGTTATCGGCCTTTGTCCACGGCGTTCGGCGACCGATCAGCCGATCGCGCTCAGGTCCCCGTACACCGTCCGGCCCTCCAGGACGGTGGCGAGCACCGTGATGTCGGCCAGCTCGGCCGGCTCGACGTCGAGGGGATTTGCCGACAGCACAACCAAATCCGCGTAGGCACCGGGAAAGATGGACCCGATGTGATCTTCGCTGAACAGCTGCCACGCGGCGTTGACCGTGTGGGCGCGCACTGCGGCATCCACGGGGATCCGTTCCTGGGGTGCCACGACGCGGCCGCTGGGCGAAAGTCTGGTGACGGCGTCCTGCATATTCCGTAGCGGATTGGCGGGGGTGACGGGACCGTCGTTGTGGAAGGTGAACCGTTGCCCGGCCGCGAGTGCAGATCCTGCTGCGGCCCAGACGGATCCGTATTCGGGGCCGAACAGGTCATCCACCAGAACGTCACCCCAGTAGTGCAAGTGGTCGATGAAGATGCTGACCGTGACGCCCAGTTCCGCTGCGCGGGCGAACTGATCCGGACGCATCGCGCCGACATGTTCGAGGCGCAACCGGTGATCGGGCCGGGGGTGCTCCTTCAGAAGCTGCTCCCACGCGTCGAGAACCATGGTGATCGCGTCGTCGCCGTGGGCGTGGCACGCCATCTGCCACCCCTTGGCGAAGTAAGCGGAACTGATGTCGTGGATCTGTTCGCCGGTGTAGTTGGCATGCCCGTGCGTGCAGGCGATCCCGAGCGCACGGGTGGCTTCGGTATCGAGATACGGGAAACTGGTGGCGATGTTGCCGACCCACGGCGAACCGTCGGACCAGACCTTGATGCCGATCTGGCGCACCAGGTCGTTTCCGTCGCCCGGCGACGCCTCGGTAGTGCGTGCGTCGTTGGACATTTCGTAGAGCCGCAGGCGGGTGGTGAGCAGTCCGGCGTCGGCTATTGCGGCCAGGGCGGGCCGCATCTTGGGGTCGAACGACAATTCGGCGATGGTGGTGATTCCGGCGGCGTTCATTCGGGCGCATTCGGCCGCCACCAGTGCGGGGAAGTCGTCACCGATAGTGACTGCGTGGCCCGCGACTGCGAACACCGCAGGCATTTCGTACGCGGCTCCGTCGAGTGCGCCCGTCGCGTCGTGGCCGTACGATCCGCCGATCGGATCGGGGGTATCGCGGGTGATGCCGGCCTGCACTGCTGCCGCCGTGTTGAAATACGCGACGTGTCCCGAGTTGTGCATGATCACGAGGGGGTACTCCGGCGCTACGGAGTCCAGCCAGTCGATGGTCGGGTCGGGTAGGCCCTTCTGCAGCAACGGGTCCCAACCGTTCAGAGAAGCGCCGGCAGCACCTCGCGAACGAACAGTGTCGACGACGGCAGCAACTACGGCGTCCGCCTCGGCGATCGTGACAGGCCGGATGTCGACGACGTCAGGCCCGAGCACGATGGCTTCTTCCAAAGGGTGACCGTGTGGCTCGATGAACCCCGGCAGAACAGTGGCACCTCCGACGTCGACGACGCGGGTATCCGGCCCCACCAGTTCCTCGACGTCCGTGCGCGCGCCGACGGCTGTGATCCGGCCGCCCGTCACGGCGAGCGCCTGGGCGCGTGGTGCTTCCTCGTGCATGGTCACGATGTCGCCGTACAGAACCAGATCAGCAGCCATGGTCAGTCCTTATCGGTTGTCCGCGTACGCCTGTAGGTGTGCCACCTGCTCGGGATCGAGTGAGGGACGTACCTTCTCACGGGCGGTTGCCACGTCCGCGGCCGTCACGTCGGCCGCGTCCATGCTCCGACGCATGGCGGCGAGTGCAGCCTCACGCAGGAGAGCCGAGCAGTCTGCTGCCGAGTATCCCTCGAGATCGACGGCCAGAATGTCCAAATCGACATCTTCGGCGAGCGGTACCGACTTGCCGGAAGCACGCAGAATCGCTTTGCGGGCCTCCGCATCCGGCGGCGGTACGAATACGAGACGTTCGAGTCTGCCGGGGCGCAGAAGAGCCGGGTCGATCAGATCCGGTCGGTTGGTGGCGCCCAACACCACGACGTCGCGTAGCGGTTCGACGCCGTCGAGTTCGGTCAGCAACGCGGCTACGACGCGATCCGACACCCCGGAGTCGGAACTTTGACCACGACGCGGGGCAAGGGCGTCGATTTCGTCGAGGAAGATCAACGAGGGCGCCGAATCGCGTGCGCGCTGGAACAACTCTCTTACGGCCTTTTCGGAGGCGCCGACCCACTTGTCCATCAGCTCTGCGCCTTTCACGGCATGAACGCTGAGGTGCCCCGAGCTGGCAAGGGCGCGAACGAGATACGTCTTACCGCAGCCGGGAGGGCCGTAGAGGAGCACGCCGCGGGGTGGGTCGACACCGAGGCGTGCGAAGGAGTCGGGGTGCTGTAGCGGCCACAGCACCGCCTCGGTGAGCGCCTGTTTGGTTTCGACCATGTCGCCGACGTCGTCGAGGGTGACGCTGCCGATCGACAGTTCTTCGGTACTCGAACGGGACAGTGGCCGAATCACTTCGAGGGCACCGACAAGATCTTCCTGCGTGATCTCCGGAGAATCACCGGATTTGGACGCCCGCGTCGCCGCTCGCAAGGCAGCTTCACGGCAGAGCGCCGCGAGGTCGGCGTCCACGAATCCGGGTGCGCGCGAGGCGATGGCGTCGAGTTCGAGGGTTCCGGTGGGCACTCGGCGGAGCAGGAGTTCGAGCAATGCCTTGCGAGTTGCGCCGTCCGGCAGGGTAAGTGCGAGTTCTCGATCGCAGAGATCCTGGCCGCGAAGGCGCGCGTCGACGGTCTCCGGATGGGCGGAGGTCGCGACGAATGCCACGCCCGGGGTTGCGACGGCGCTGCGCAGTTGTTCGAGGATCAGTGCGGACACCGGTTCCGCGGTGGCCGGAAGCAGAGCGTCGATGTCACTGATCAGCAGTACGCCACCGCCGCGCACGGCAGCAACGGCGTCGACGATTCGCTGCAGGCGGGTATTCGCCTCGGTGGCACCGACTCCCGGGCCGTCGAGTTCGACCAGTTTGCGCGAGGACAGGACCGAGCGGGCCAACGTGGCTTTGCCTACGCCGGCGGGGCCCGTGATGAGGACGCCGAGGTGCGGTGAGGCGCCGAGCGTACGGAGCAGTTCTGGTTCGTCGAGTGCCAGGCCGAGCCACTCGGTCAGCTTGGCTGCCTGCGCTTGCGCGCCGACGAGGTGATCCAGCGGAACCGACGGTGCAGGCTCGATCGCGACGGCGGCCGGACTGGAAACAAGCGCACTCGGTGTCAGTGTGCCCGCCGAGCCGGAACCCCAGTTGACTGCCGAATTCGGCTGGACGCTGACCGGACCACCGGCAGGTTCGACGGCCGTGACGGTGAGCAGTTCGGATGTCCACGCGACGCCGAAGGTACGGGAAAGCGCTTGGGTGGCTTCGGAAGTGCTCGTACCCGGACCGAGATCGCGGGGGAGGAGCGAGACCGTGTCGCCGACGCTGACGACCTTGCCCAGAAGGGCTTGTCGCAGAACCGTCGAGCTGATCGAATTTGTCGCCATGGACGAGCCGGTGACGGAGACGGATCGCGCTCCGTACACCGCCACCGGACCGACCACGACGGATGAGTTCTCGGTCAGGCCGACGTTCGACATGGTGACGTCGTCGAGAAGGATCGTGCCTGCCGGGGTTCCGGTGGGCGCACGGCCCGCGACGGTCGCGGTGCCGCGGGCTCCCATGAGTGCGATGGCATCCCATTCGCGGATGCCCAACGCCGCCAACGCTTCGGGGTGCAAGCGCACTACCCCGCGGCGTAGGTCGGCGGCAGAGGTGTTGAGTCGAACGGTGAGGGCGAGTTCCGGCGAAGTCACCTCTCGAGAGTACGTCGTGGACTAGCGGGGTCGCCGCAATCCGAGACGAGCGGCCGAGCGGCGACC
>NZ_LVCT01000458.1:0-2014 GCF_001647205.1 Rhodococcus sp. EPR-134 | reverse complement strand
CTCGAACGACCCATCGACATCTCACCCGCTGAGCCCGACGAATCAAGCGAAACGGAGGTCGCCTGAAACACCCTCATCCACAGGTCTTGACAATATCTCCGCGCAGTGTGGACGGAACTCATGAATAGAAGTCTAGGCGCGTTCGGACATTGGTGGTGGGGGATGATGTCGCTGTCGCCAGCGCGTCGATGCTGCCAGCGATGCGACCAGTGGCGTTATCGGCGGGCGAACGAACCAGGCGCAGCGGTGAGCCGAACACCTACGAAGAACTCATCTGTTCTTTCGGTAGGTTTCCCGAGCGGCGTGCAGCGAACGCAGAGCATGCAACTCGGCACAACTGCCGGCGTGTGGCGTCAGAAAAGCTCTCCATTGCAGAGGTCGGCTACGCACACCCCTCGTCTGCGTAGCTCGACCTACATCTGGCTGGTTTTCACGTCGCGAATATTTCGGCGTTCGATCAGACTCGCGCACCCATGGTAAGTCAACGGAATCCACGCGGGTGCCAACATTAACAGTAGGAGCGGTGTCAATGTGAAGAATACAAAATCCAGCACGATACCTCGATTTCCACTGCATTCATGGAGGCCTGAAGAAGCCGTCGTCGTGGTGTCGATCGTACTGGATCGGCACCGTTCTGTGATATGTCCAAGTTGGCCAAAGTCGCAAGGAGTCCTTGTTCTTTATGCACAACTCATCCTTCCCTCTTTGACACATGAGGAATGGCTATCGTACAACTAGGTCGTATCGAGTTCGCTCCCGTATTTAAAGGAATCAACCTTGAATCGAGCATTGGACCGTCTCGCAGTTCGTGGTCGGGTGCTGGTCACACCCTGCCAGGGGGAGCCCGAACTGTGGGACTACGAATCCGATCCACCCTACGAGACGGTTGCTCAGCGAGCTGCGCGTCATAAAACTGCAGCGGACTCTTGCATGAAATGTCATATACTGACCGACTGCGAGCAGTATCTTGCTACTGATCCTTCGCCAGCCGGAGTGTGGGCCGGTCGAATCTTGGAGACGTCCGAAGGATCTGTCGAATCAAATGCGGCGAACATTGCGACAAGTGAAGGAATCGAGGGCAAAGAAATGGATATCAATGACCGAATCAAGTCGCTTTCACCGAATGCGGCATTCGATATTCTGATAGCAACAATCGTGAATCAGCATGGCAATGGAGTCTGACGAACGTGGCGCTGGAAACCTGGAAGGTTTGAGCCGGGTCGCAGCCACCCTGCTCAAACCGTCAACCGTGCGTCTACTGAGCCGAGCGGTATGGGTAATTTGAGTACTGTGCTGGGTGTCCACCACGCGGCATCCAGCGCAATCCTGAGGTTCATGAGGATGCCGGCATCGTCCAGCTTGCAACCGCACTCTTTCGCTGCTTGTCGGATGCGGTATTTGACCGTGTTGCGATGGATCGTCATGTCGTGAGCGGTCGCGGTAACGCTACAGTTGTTTGCCAGGTAGACTCGCAAGGTCTCGCGGAGCCAGCGGTTCCGCGCACTGTCCAGAAGCAAGCCTCCGAGTGAGTCTTCCGCTAGAGCCCTTAGGCTTTCCGGATCTTCGAGCAGAAGAGTGATGGCTGCAACTTCCTCGAAAGTTACCACCGGACTGATATCGACCTTGCCGTCCGAAACCACGCGGGCCGCGCGCTCTGCCTGCCTGGCTGTCTTCCGAAAACCATTTTCACCACTCTGCACGGTTCCAATTGCTGCTCGAATTCGGCCGTACTTCTGAAGAACGTCTGTAACGCTTTCAAGGCAAATCCTTCCGGCGTGAATTATCGGAAACCAAACCAGGGATCGGGCATCGCCTTTACTGTTGACTTGCGGTCGACCGATCGTACCGAGTCTGACGTTAACGGTATCTACGAGCTGGTGCCAGGACTTGCTCGGGAATGGTTCCCGGTCATTCGTCCAAAACTCAATGGCAATAGGGTTTCCTGTGAGATTGTAATATGAATCGATTTTGTATGCGTCCAAAGGATCTGTGCATGATGGCGACATTGCGCGTT
>NZ_LVCT01000457.1:0-12264 GCF_001647205.1 Rhodococcus sp. EPR-134 | reverse complement strand
AAGACGGCAGACCTGCTGACCAGATGCGCAAGTTGATTCGCGGCCAACGTGTGCGTAGCTCGCGAGAGCGAGAACAGGACATGCTCAAGAAATCTCGATTGGCCCAGGTGATAAGCGCGGGCGAGCGCCGTCAGCGGGACATGCGTGTGTGCGAGAACGCGAGCATGGCACAGGGCGGCATGCGGAGCTCGCAAGTTGTCGTGCTCAGTCCTGTCGGCCAGGAAGTCGATAGCCGCATTGATGTTGGCTTTCACACTGGTGTGTAGAAGTCCGGTTGCGTCTGCATTGCCGTTCATTTCATGGATTGATGCACTTATGAATGAAGAGATATTCTCGGTCAACTCTGCCTTCCTGTCCTCCATCTCGTCCACAAGTGTTTCCATCAAATGAGTCGATATCATTTTAGTGTCATACCTACCCTGGTAGTTCAATTCTGGAGCGGCACGCCATTTCGGTGACGATCGCTGCGGATCTAGCTTGTCGATCTCGGGGCTTGCCCCGCCGCCTGTGCACCTCGGCTTCTCGTCAGAGCCCTCCTTGCTGGCTTCTGACGCACCGGCTCCTTTCGGTTCGGCTCGCCGGTGACGGAAGCGTCAGCGGCTTGTGGTTGATGAGCTGCATCACTAGTATCTGTACACGCAGGCTGCATCTGTCAATTAATTGGACAAAAAGTCATCGTCTGTATAGTAGTGTGCCCGGGTAGGCAGGCGGTCGGCTTTGGTCTCACCGTCGAGGGGGCGCACTCTTGCGCTGGGGTCCAGGCCCCTGGGGCGAGGAGCAGTTATCCGGTTTGAAGAACCAGAAGGAGACGCCATGGCGACGCCACCGAGCAGTTCAATCGATTACGACGTTCTGATCGTCGGTTCGGGCTTCGGCGGAAGTGTCACCGCGCTGAGGCTGGTGGAGAAGGGGTACCGCGTCGGGATCCTGGAAGCCGGGCAACGCTTCGAGGACAAGGACTTCGCGAAGAACAGTTGGGATCTCAAGCGTTTCCTGTGGGCACCGAAACTCGGTCTGTACGGCATCCAGCGCGTACACCTGCTGCGCGATTGCCTCATCCTCGCCGGTGCCGGAGTGGGCGGTGGATCGCTGAACTACGCGAACACCCTCTACAAGCCGCAGACACCGTTCTTCGAGGACAAGCAGTGGGCGCACATCACCGACTGGAGCAGTGAGCTCTCGCCGTTCTACGACCAGGCCACCCGCATGCTGGGCGTGGTGCGCAATCCGCACATGACCCCTGCCGACGAGGTGATGAAGTCGGTCGCCGAGGACATGGGCGTCGCCGACACTTTCATTCAGACACCGGTGGGCGTGTTTTTCGGTGACGAGCCCGGCAAGACCGTCCCGGACCCGTACTTCGGCGGCGCAGGCCCCGAGCGCACCGGTTGCATCGAATGTGGTGAGTGCATGACCGGTTGCCGCCACGGAGCCAAGAACACCCTGCTCAAGAACTACCTCGGTCTCGCCGAGCGCGCAGGAGCCGAGATCGTGCCGATGACGACGGTGTCCGGCCTGCGCCCCCGATCCGACGGCACCTGGGATGTCGACACCGAGCGCACCGGCGCTCGGCTCCGCAAGGGCAAGAAGACCTACAGCGCGGCCAATGTCGTTCTGGCAGCCGGTACCTGGGGCACTCAGAACCTGCTGCACAAGATGAAAGACACCGGCGCGCTGCCCAAGCTGTCGGACACACTCGGCGAACTGACGCGTACCAACTCCGAGTCGATCGTCGGAGCGGCCAAATACGAGGTGGACCCGTCGATGAATCTCACGCGTGGCGTTGCCATCACGTCCTCGTTCCACCCCAGCCCCAACACGCACATCGAGCCGTGCCGCTACGGCAAGGGTTCGAACGCGATGGGCATGCTGCAGACCCTGATGACCGACGGCGGAGGAAAGATTCCGCGTTGGCTCAAATTCGTGTTCGCGATGATCGCGCATCCGATTCAGTTCGTCCGCGTCGTCAACGTCCGGCACTGGAGCGAGCGCACCATCATCGCGCTGGTGATGCAGAACCTGGACAACTCGATCACCACGTTCACCAAGCGTGGGCCGTTCGGCCGCACGATCTCCAGCAGGCAGGGCCACGGGGAGCCGAATCCGACGTGGATCCCCGAAGGCAACGACGCCACCCGGCGGATCGCCAAGAAGATCGGCGGCCTCGCGGCCGGTACCTGGGGAGAGCTGTTCAACATTCCGCTCACCGCCCACTTCCTCGGCGGCTGCGCCATCGCCTCGGATTCGGCGCACGGCGTCATCGATCCGTACCACCGCGTCCACGGCTACCCGACGCTGAGCGTGGTGGACGGGGCGGCCGTGTCGGCAAACCTCGGGGTCAATCCGTCGCTGACCATCAGTGCGCAGGCCGAGCGGTCCGCCGCACTGTGGCCGAACAAGGGCGAGCTGGATCTTCGTCCGGCACAGGGGCTTCCGTATCAGCGGCTCGATCCCATCGCCCCCAACTCGCCCGTTGTTCCGGTGGACGCTCCGGGTGGACTGAGATTGCCTATCGTCGAGATCCGAAATGGCCATCTGGTCGCCGGTGAGACGGCTTCGCGGTGAAAGAAGTACTTGGTGAGCGCGCATTTCGAAACAGGAGCCCAGTCGCTCGATGCCTTCGTGCGGAGCGCAGAGTTGTCGCACTCCACATCTGGAGTGGACTCAGGTCGGATCTCTGGGGCGAACCGTCTGACCCGAATTCACAAGTTTTTGACTCTACGTAACATGGCCGCCATTCACGTTTGCGGCGACACTGTTATCAATCGCGGAAGAAAATTGAGGAGTTGACATGGCAGTTGTAACTTTCGTCGCCCACGATGGTGAGAAGCACGAGGCGGGCTTGGTCGAAGGTCGATCGTTGATGCAGATTGCAACCGACAATGCTGTGCCGGGGATCGATGGAGACTGTGGGGGCGAAACGGCCTGTGGCACCTGCCATGTGATCGTCGACCCGCAGTGGTCAGGAGAGGTGGGTCTGTCCGGTGCCAACGAGGAGGAGATGCTGGCGATGAACCCCGAGCGTGAACCCACGTCTCGGTTGTCGTGCCAGATGGTGGCCTCGGAAGCGTGGGATGGCCTGATCGTTCGAACACCTGAATTCCAATTGTGATGTGTGAAAGGCAGGCACGACAGCATGAAAGTTTCTGAGTCGATCACCGACAAGGTCCAGTCGACCATCCCTATAGGGCTGCAGATCCAGGGCGCTCATCTGTACGACAAGACCCGACGGTGGGTGACTGGCACGAATGGCAAGAAGATTTTCGTCGAAAGTCCCATTCCACCGGTCGAGGATGTCGAGCTCGCCGACATCGACCTCAGTAACCCCTTTCTTTACAGACAAGGGCGGTGGCAGTCGTACTTCGAGCGCGTGCGGAACGAGGCACCGGTTCATTACCAACCCAACAGTCCGTTCGGCCCGTTCTGGTCGGTCACGCGCCATGCCGATATCGTGGCCGTCGACAAGAATCACGCTGTGTTCTCGGCCGAACCGTTCATCGTCATCGGCGTCCCGCCCCGGTTTCTCGATATCGAGATGTTCATCGCGATGGACCCGCCACGCCACGACAAGCAGCGCGCTGCCGTCCAGGGGGTTGTCGCACCGAAAAACCTCCGGGAGATGGAGGGACTGATCCGATCGCGGGTACGGGAGGTGCTGGACGACCTCCCCTTGAACGAGCCGTTCGACTGGGTGCAGAATGTCTCGATCGAGTTGACAGCTCGGATGCTCGCAACTCTTCTGGATTTCCCTTACGAACAACGCCGCACACTCGTCTACTGGTCCGATTTGGCAACCTCGATGGAGCAAGCCAACGGTGGGCCCTCGGACAACGACGAGGTGTTCGAGGGCATGCGTGACATGGCCCGTGGCCTCAGCGCTCTCTGGCATGACAAAGCAGCCAGGAGGTCTGCAGGGGAAGAGTCCGGTTTCGATCTGATCACCATGTTGCAGAGCAACGAGGACACCAAGGATCTGATCGATCGTCCGATGGAATTTCTGGGCAACCTCGTCCTGCTGATCGTCGGTGGGAACGACACGACGCGAAACTCGATGAGCGGTGGCGTTCTTGCGTTGAACCAATTCCCCGACCAGTTCGAGAAATTGAAGGCCAATCCCGATTTGATCCCCAACATGAACTCGGAAATCATCCGATGGCAAACACCCTTGGCGTACATGCGCCGAATCGCCAAAGCCGACACCGTTCTGAACGGACAATTCATCCGCAAGGGTGACAAATTGGTGATGTGGTACGCCTCGGGTAACCGCGACGAACGCGTTTTCGAGAATCCTGATGATTTCATCATCGATCGTGCCAATGCGCGCAATCACATCGCGTTCGGATTCGGTGTACACCGGTGTATGGGCAATCGGCTGGCCGAAATGCAGCTGCGGATTCTGTGGGAGGAGTTGCTTCCCCGCTTCGAGAACATCGAGGTCGTCGGCGACCCCGAGTACGTTCAGTCGAATTTCGTGCGGGGCATCAGCAAGATGATGGTGCGCCTGACGCCTACTTCCAGCGCATGACATCGCAACGGGCGATCATCGTCGGCGCAAGCCATGCTGGGGCACAACTGGCAGCTAGTTTGCGCCAAGAAGGTTGGACAGGCGAGATCGTCCTCATCGGTAACGAGTCTGCCACTCCCTATCAACGCCCCCCGCTGTCGAAGGCATACCTGGCGGGCAAATGCGTACTCGACGATATCGCCATTCGCAGCACGGACTTCTACTCCAAGCAAGGTATTCAGCTCCTGAACGCGCAGGTGGAGGCCATCGTTCGGTCGGAAGGCAACGTCGTTCTCGACACCGGGGAGAAGCTGGCCTACGACAAGCTCGCGCTGTGCACGGGAGCCCGCCCTCGTCGGCTCACCGTTCCCGGGGCCGATCTCCACGGGGTCTACTACCTACGTACCGCAGCGGACGTCGAGAGGATCCGTATGGCCACCGGCCCTGGCCGGCGGGTGGTGATCGTCGGAGGCGGCTACATCGGACTCGAGACAGCGGCATCGCTGCGCGCACTGGGCGTGCAGGTCACAGTTCTCGAGGCAACTGGGCGTGTGCTCGAGCGGGTCACTGCTCCCGAGGTATCGACGTTCTTCGAGCGGATACATCGCGAGCAGGGAGTCGACATCAGAACGAACGCGATGGTCGAAGGCCTGTCCGGTGACCGTGAGGTTCGCGAAGTCAGTTTGGCCAGCGGGGAATCGATCCCCGCAGATCTGGTCATCGTCGGTGTCGGCGTCGAGCCGAACACCGACCTCGCCGCCGATGCGGGTCTTGTCATCGACAACGGCATCGTGATCGACGATCACACTCGGACCAACGACCCCGACATCATGGCGGCGGGGGACTGCGCGAGCCACGACATGGCCCGTTACGGCCGTCGACTACGGTTGGAGTCCGTCTCGAGCGCAGGAGAGCAGGCCAAAGTCGCTGCCTCGACCGCCTGCGGGAAGTCCAGAAAAATCGAAGCGTTGCCGTGGTTCTGGTCAGATCAGTATCACTTCAAGCTGCAGATCGCCGGCCTCAACACCGGATACGACGAAGTGGTTCTCAGCGGTGACCCCACCCGTGACAGTGATTTCAGTTGCTTCTATCTCCAGGCCGGTGAGCTCATTGCCGCCGACTGCATAGGTCGCCCGCGCGAGTTCATGTACAGCAAACGGGTGATCGCCCAGCGACTCTCCGTCCAACGCGAAGACCTGATGCTCGGCGGACTCGCGCGCAACTGACCGATCCTTCGGTCGTTGTGCACACAACAGCAACCGGTTTGCTCAGAAAAGGGAACATCAGCGATGACCATGACAGACCGCCCGCCCGGGGCACATACGACGCAGCCACCACACGCGTATCTGGGAGCAACGGACTTCCTCGACATCGAGCACGAATCCGTGCGGGCGTTCACCGCCGCGGCAATCGGGGATGCGAGCAGCGACCGTGACAAGGCCAGACGCCTCTTCGCCGCCGTCCGCGACCGGATCTGGTACGACCCGTACACCGTGTCGGACGATCCTGCCCACTATCGAGCGAGCTTCGTCCTCGAGACCGGGCGCGCTTATTGCGTCCCGAAGGCGGTGCTGTTGACCGCAGTGTGCCGGGCGGCGGGTATCCCGGCACTGCTCGGTTTCGCCGACGTCCGAAATCACCTGCAGACCGAGACGTTGCGCGCGCTGATGGGCGGCACCGACCTGTTCGTCTACCACGGCTACAGTCGCCTCTACATCGAGGGCCGGTGGTTGAAGGCCACGCCGGCATTCAATGTCGAGTTGTGCGCTCGTTTCGGCGTGCCGCCAGTGGAATTCGACGGCGATCGCGATGCTCTCATGCATGCCTTCACCGCAGACGGAGCTCAGCACATGGAGTATGTCCGCGAGCGAGGAGTCTTCGATGACCTACCCTTGAACGCGATCTTGACGGTGCTTCGGCACGCCTACGGCCCCACGATCTTCACGGGCGCTCACCCACTCGATGATGTTTTCACCGGCCGCACCCGGCCGGGCGAAACTCCCGGGGATCGAAACTCGCCGCGGGAGTCTCGATGAACACAAGCGGTGAGAACATACGCGCCGAACCCCGTATCGCGGCCGACTGCCGATCGGTCGGAGTTCTCTCCGCGAACAATCGCGATCGTGAACACTCGGACCGCCTCGGACACCTTCGAATCGGGTGAGCCGACACCTGCTGGCAGAGCTGTGCCACATGACTGTCTCGTCGCCGCGGCCGTGTTGAGGCCGGGCACCGGAAGTTGCACCGAACAGACGAGACCCGTTCTGCCGCTGGGGTTGCGGCTGCGGGCGATGAACGACCGATCCGAACGCCTCCCCGGGCACGAGACGACGCGCGATACCCATATCCCTCTCCTGTGTGCGCAACCGCTACCGCGAGAGCGGCCCGAACGGCGTCTACCGATGTCTCTTATCTATGCAAGGAGCGCAGCATGATGAACAACGCACCTCACACCCCCGCCAGGACCGTGGCGATCACAGGTGGAGCTCGCGGCATCGGCTATCAGACAGCGAAGGAGTTGATTCGACGAGGCCACCGGGTCGCCATCGGCGACATCGACGAGGCACGTGCGAAGGAGGCCGCCGCCGAACTCGGGGTGAAGGTCGTCACCCGACTCGACGTCACCGAACCTGACTCGTTCACAACGTTTCTGGACCTGGTCGAACGTGAACTCGGACCCCTCGACATCCTGATCAACAACGCGGGCATCATGCCTACCGGCCACGCCCACGAAGAGGACGATGCAGTAACCCGGCGTCAAGTCGAGATCAATGTCCTGGGGGTCATCTTCGGGACCAAACTGGCTCTTCAGCGCATGCTGCCGCGCCGCACCGGACACATCATCAACACTGCGTCATTGGCCGGCGAGCTCGCGGTACCTGGTTTGGCGACCTACTGCGCTACCAAGTTCGCAGTCATCGGATTCACAGAGGCCGCACGACTGGAGTATCGCAAGTCAGGGGTTCGACTGTCCACAGTCCGCCCGACGTTCACCAACACCGAACTCGTCGCCGGAACCGCCGGCGCAAAGGGATTACGCAACGCCGAGCCGGAGGAGATCGCCCGCGCGACAGCAGATCTGATCGAGAATCCACGCCCCTTCGTCCGCGTCACCCGTCTCGCAGGCGCAATGGTCGCGGCGGTGAAATTCGTCCCCCGGCGTCTGGTGACCGGACTGGGTGCGGCCCTGAACACAGATTCGGTGTTCCTCGCGGACGTCGACATGGCTGCTCGCCGAACGTATCTCGACAGAATCCGGAACAGCTGAGGATGCCGACATGCGCGCTCGACCATCCACCCGAAAGGCAGCCACAGTGACCCGCACGACTCTGATCGAGAACTATCCCCACCGGATGGGAGGGCACTGCGGGTCAGGTGCAATGCGAGACCTTCTCCAGTGGCACGGTCTGGGATGGGACGGACCACCCGACGAGGGGTTGGTGTTCGCACTGGGTGGTGATCTCGGTTTGTCCTACCTGCGATCGGACGACCTGGTCCCACCGATGTACCTGGTCGGCCGCGGTGCCGACTTCGAGATCGTCTTGCCGCGCAGGCTCGGCGGACAAGTCGAGGTTCTCACGACCGACGATCCCGCTGAGGGATGGTCATGGGTTCGCGACGACATCGATGCGGGACGACCCAGTCTGGTCTGGGCCGATATCGCTGAACTGCCCTACTTACGGGTGAAACTGCAGATGAGTCGCCACGACATCGTGGTGATCGGCTACGACGAGATCGGGGGGACTGCCTCGGTCGTCGACAACGATCGGGCCGATGTGCAGGAGATCCCGCTCGACGCGCTCGCTCGGGCGCGATCTTCCACCTCGTTCCCGCAACCGACACGTCACTGCACGTACCGAATCACATGGCCGCAGACACTGCCGCCCGTGTCGACTGCCGCGGCCGCGGCCTTTGCCCGATCCGCCGCCAGCATGCGCGCCCCATCGACACCGGGAATAGCCGACCACGTACCAGCGGCCGGTGCCGAAGGATTGGCCGCGGTCGACCAGCTGGCAACCGACGTGAAGAGCTGGGTCGACCTTCCGCCCGATGACCTCGAGACGCTGCTGTTCAGTCTCGGTATCTTCATCGAAAAGGCCGGAACCGGAGGCGGGCTCTTTCGTCGGCTTCTCGCCGACGGCTGTACCGAGATTGCACGTCTGACCGGTGATCCCGCTACCGCAGACCTCGCGGCGGCCGCCGATCACTGCGCCCAGGCCTGGACCGAAACTGCCCGCGCCGGAACACAACGCGGTCTCGATGTGCGAACACGCGCAGCTGCGGTGGCCGTGTCGGCTGCCAAACTGCCTGCACTCGAGCTGATCCTGGTGGAGTCCCTGGAGTCTGCTTCACGCTCGCTGGCCGCCACCACGACATGATGCCCATCGGCGTTCGACGGCGCGCGGTGCACGGCGCATCGCACTGTGCTGCAGCCGCTCGTGCCGGATCGCCCCAGGCGTGCGGAAACACCGAACGACCGAGGAGTTGCCGGACGGAACAGTCGGACGCCTCTCGGTGGACGCTGCATCGATGCCGTGTCGTTGCTCGGCAACAGACCCTGATCCCTGCCCCACGCCGACAACAATTCAGCCCGCCGACGGAAGCCCTCGATGTTTCGCGGTCACCATTTTCGGCTCGACGGCCGCGTCGTGTGCGCTATCGGGCCGGGCGGTGCGTTGAGTGAGAAGACTCCCGCTCGTGGTAATCATGGCGGGGGCGAGTGCGCCGACCGGTCGGACGAACGCCCGACCGGATGCTGCGGTGCAGGCCGAGCGCGCGAAGACGCGACAGACTCGGCACGGTTTCACGACAGAGAGGTCCGACCATGAAAAGAATTCCAGACGAGGTCAGCGGGTCGGCCGGCCCCGCTGTCGAGAACTGGGCGCGCTCGTTCTGGAGCACGACTTCCGAGTCGCCTGATCTACCGCCCCACCACCCCGACTGTCTTGGTTGTGGGCCGCAGAACCCGCACGGCCACGCCCTGTCGGTCCAGCGTGACGAGAACGGCGTGGTGGCTCACCATGTGTTCGATCAACGTCATGTCGGGGCACCCGGGATAGCACACGGAGGCGCGGTGGCGACCGTTCTCGACGATCTGTTCGGCTTCCTGCTCTACACAGTGGGTGAGCTCGCCGTGACGCGGCGTCTCGAGCTCGACTACCTGGCGCCGGTTCTGCTCGGCACTCCATACGTATTGCGTGCTGCCGTTCGGTCTCGTGATGGGCGCAAACTGGATCTCACGGCCACGATGGACGATGCGCAGGGCCGCTCGGTAGCCACCGCTACTGCCCTGTTCGTGGTGGTCGAGGTCGAACACTTCATGCAGTCCCAAGCCCGAGCCCAACTCCGGGCCACGGACACGAATCACACCGAAGAATAGACACCCTGGCCGACCTTCACCGACGTCCATCACCCGCGGTGGCTGTCGTACGGCTGCGTCTACCTGGCGCAAAGACGGCGAGGACGAGTGCCCCAGCGGCGGTCAGCGCCGCCAACGCCAGTGTCGCCTGACCACTTCCGTGTACGAATGCGGCTCTGGCGAACTCGGCCAGCGGCTGACCAGCTGGTCCTGCGCGGTCGGCGACCTGTAACGCGGCGGCCAGAGAATCGGCCACCGGACCACGGGCAGGCTCGGGTAGCTGGGGCAGAGCCGGCTGAATGTGCTGAACGTAACCGGCCGCGAGCACGCTACCGGCTACCGCAATCCCAATCGCGGCACCGATTTCGCGAGCTGCGTCGTTGACCGCGGCAGCCACCCCGTGCTTGGCCTCAGGAGTGTCCGAGACGATGGCGAAAGTCGCAGGGGCGGTACACAACCCCAAACCCGCACTCATGATGAGCAAGGGCCACAGCAGGTCAGGGTAAGTCGCCGCGACGGTCAGTCTGCTCACCATCACCAGTCCCGCCGCGATGGTGAGCAGACCTACAGTGGTCATCACCCGCAGGCCAACAATGTTCGACAGCCAGGGTGCAATCCCCGAGATCACGATGAGCGGCACGACCATAGGGGTCAACGCCAACGCGGCGGTGAGCGGTCCATAACCGAGAATCAACTGCAGATACTGCACCAACAGCAAGAACACCCCGAAGGTCACCAGAAATTGGATACAGACCGACAGTGCGCCGGCACCGAAGCCACGGCGGGCGAACAACCGGACATCGAGTAGGGGTGCCGAGGAACGTAGTTCTACGACGACGAACACCACAACTGCGAACAAGCCCACCGCAGTGCTGATGGCGACGAGCGAATCCGACCAGCCACGGGCCGGAACCTCGATCACAGCGAAGACGATCGCCCCGACCGCGACAACTACGGTCACCGCGCCCACCCAATCGACCGGTGGATGCTCCTGCTGGCGGGACTCCGCGATACTGCATGCCAACCCGGCCAGAACCGCTCCGGCGACGGTCAACCCGACGAACACCGAGGTCCACGACCACTGTTCGAGCAGCACACCAGCCCCGAGGATGCCCAGGACCGCCCCGGATCCAGCAACCCCGGCCCACACACCTACAGCGCGACCGCGATGCGCCGGTGGAAATCCCGCGGTCAGTATCGACAGCGTCGAGGGCATGACCAGCGCCGCACCCGCCCCAGCCAACGCGCGAGCAGCGATCAGCCACGCCGGGTCGGCGAGAAACAAGGGCAAGGCCGACGCGAAAGCGAACAACGCCAACCCCGCCACGAGCACCCCGCGGCGACCGTACCGGTCACCGATCGCACCGGCAGGCAGAACGAAGCACGCCAAAACCAGCGTATAACCGTCGACTATCCAGGTCAGTTGAGCTTGCGTCGCCCCTGTCGCGACCGCGATCTGTGGCAACGCTGAATACAATGCCGCCATTGCGGCCACCACTAACGCGACTGCCATGCACGACACAATCAACATCCACCACTGGGCACCGCTCCATCGAGCGACGCTGGCAGAGTCGGATCTACGTTCGTTCAACGGCCAGCCTCCCAGTTCGAGACTGATCGTCTCGGTACGAGACTATTAGTATCATAACTTTGCGGGTGTGACAGAATGGTCATGCGAGGACATGTCTTGTCAGTCAAATGGAGCGGAGCCCGTTCATGGTCGACCCTCTCGTTGCGGCCGAGGGCCCGGCCGACCCCCGGCTGGCGCGCTCACGTAACCGGTTACTCGAAGCGGCGGGCCAGCTGCTGGCCACCGGCGGTGTCGAGGCGGTCACCGTGGAGGCGGTCACCCGCATGTCGAAGGTTGCGCGTGCCACGCTGTACCGCCACTTCGGAAGTACCACTGACCTGCTTGCTGCAACCTTCGAGCGACTACTACCCCCAGTCGACACCGATATCGATACCGGTCCGCTACGCGAACGTCTGATTTCGTTGCTCACCACCCAAGCCGACCTCATCGAACAAGCTCCGGTGCAGATGACCACGCTGGCCTGGCTGGCAATGGGACCCGTCAACAGCGGCGACGCCAGCCGGCGCGATCTCGATCCTGGCGCGGTGGTCTCGCTTCGGGCCCGTGTCATAGAGCAATACCGCAGGTCCCTGGATCAGATCCTGACGGCCCCTGACGCCCGCGCTGTGCTCGGCGAGATCGACACCACCTTCGCCCTCATTCAGCTCCTCGGACCGATAGTGTTCGCTCGCCTCACAGGACTGCGCCACATCCACGCCGACGACTGCATCCAAATCGTCGACAACTTTCTCGCCGCCCATGCCGCAAGTGTCCGATCGAGCACTTCGCGCGACAACAGCCGTCCATGGCCGGCCGCGACGCTAGACCCGC
>NZ_LVCT01000456.1:0-14125 GCF_001647205.1 Rhodococcus sp. EPR-134 | reverse complement strand
CGTCTTCTGAAACTGACAGTCGTTCCAGTGTCTCGGCGTCGTCGCGAAGTACCGGTGTGCTGATCTCGTTGGCCCTACTTCCTGGGTCGCTCGCCGTGGGCGCGCGACAAGCGTGGGTGGACTGTAAAAAACGACTTCTCGAGTTCGTCGAGACCGATGTACCGGGGCGTGGCCGGCAATTCGTGCCGCGGCCATCGTAATTGCCCGTTCAGGACACCTTTCGGGCGTGAAGACGCTCGACGAGACCGAGAGTGAACCGGTCGATGTCCTCGATGGAGAAGCTCTCGTCACCGGCGATCGCGAGCGAGGGCCGGCGCAGAAAGTGCTCGCCACCGACCGGGACGCTCACCAGTTCCAGAAGGCGTTGGATCCATCGAACCGGCCGGATCGACGAGGCGACGTGATCGGCGAGGAGCAACGTTCCACCTGGACGCAGCACTCGCGACATTTCCGCGAGCGCGATGTCCGTGGCGGGGATGGCGCAGAGCGAGAACGTGCACACCACGGTGTCGAAAGATGCATCGGGAAAATCCAGAGCGTGAGCGTCCCCGAGAGCTAGGCGAGCGTCGGGTCTGACGCCGGCGGCCCGAGTATGCGCCTGCGCGAGCATGTCCGGGCTCAACTCGATTCCGGTCAACGACGTCCCTGCCGGGTAGTGCTCGAGATTGAGTCCAGTTCCCACTGCGACCTCGAGAACCTGGCCTCGGGCGCGACTGCAGATCCAGGACCTGGTGTCGCGGAAGAGGACTCGGTCGAGAAAGGTCATGTGCTTGTCGTAACCGGCCGCTTGCTTGTCCCAGAATCGCTGCCACCGGGCGAGACGGTGCGTTGGATCGACGACCATCGCTCAGTGCTCCCGGCCGGGAGCGATGGGTGCCGCGGCGGTGCGTGAGGCCCCGGACTCGGGGTGCGCCGCGAGATAACGCTTCTTGACCAGTTCCGATTCCTGCGCTTTGCGGGGGTTCGTCAGATCGTGCGGCAGCATGTGCCGCACGAGGCGGCGTTGCCGATTCTCTTCCATGTACGAGGCGGTGAAGAACACCGAGAGCAGGACCGCGAGAAGCACCATGGCACCACGCAACCACAGCTCACCCGGAAAGAACATGAACACGGCGTAGATGGGAAGAAACGGAACCTGGCCGCGAATGAGGTGCCGAACGACGGCGTGATCACCCGTCAGATCGTGGGCCACCCAGTCCGTCATGGTCGAGGGAAGAGGACGACCGAAGGCGTAGCCGACCCACTGCCACGGCGTAGGGCGGGTCCTGTAGCGGTTCACCGGGCCGGGGTCATTGTGCTCTGGCGCATCCCCAGTCGCCGCATTGCCAAGCTGGCCGGGCACCATCCGACTGCAGAATACAGCAGCAGATTGCCACCGACGAATGCTGTCAGGGCATGCCAGCGGCGGTTGTGAAGGGAACCGGCGGCGAGGCTGGCGAGGATCATGGTGCCCGCCAGTGCGGGGACTGCGCGTTCGATACTCGGTCCGCCGGGGCCGGTGAGGGTGTCGGTGCATGACATGAGTTCGGTCCTCGATTCTGTGAGTGTGGTGCGGCACCACATGTATACCCCAGGGGGTAGGTGTCAACATTCAGCATACCCCCTGGGGTACCATGCTAGGGTTCCTCCATCTTCCCGACCAGTAAGGACATGATGTGAGTTCTACGGACGTTCGAACCGACGAGAGTTCTGCAGACAGCTCGCCGCCAGGGATCACCGGCGGGCCGTTGGCGCGCTTCGGTGCGCGCATGGCCGGCAATTTCAAGTGGGTGGTGACGGCGTGGCTCGTGGTCATCATCGGATTGGGAGCATTTGCCCCGTCGGTGTTCGGCTCTCTCGCCGGTGCCGGCTGGCAATCCAACGGATCGGAGTCGGTCCAGGTTCGGGAACTTGCCCAGGAGCATTTCGGTGGGAACTCCTCGGCCGCGATACAGGTGGTCGTGCACTCGGACACCGAGCAGGTGACCGATCCTGCTGTGGCAGCTGTCATTTCCGAGGTCACCGACATTCTGGCCGCCGACTCGCGAATTTCCGAGGTCATCGCCCCGCAACCGGGGATGTCGATCAGCCCGGACGGGCACACCGGAATCCTCATCGGTGGAGCGAACGGGACGACCGACGAGATGGTGAAGGCGGTCGACGATCTCAAAGGCGAGTTGACCGCGGCCTCCACGGATTCGATAGAGGTCTACCCGACGGGAGCCTCCGCGCTGTGGAGTGACTTCAACAAGGCCAACCACGACGCGATGATCAAGGCCGAAATCATCTCCTGGCCGGTCACGTTGGCGATTATGGTGCTCGCATTCGGTTCGCTCGTCGCTGCGGGCCTGCCTCTGCTGTTGACGCTGGCCGGTCTGGTTGCATCCGCGGGTGGTCTGGTTCTGCTGAACGAGATCACGCCGCTCTCGGTGTGGGCCATGAACTTTGCGATGATGTTCGCGCTGGCGCTCGGTATCGACTACGCGCTGTTCCTCGTCGTGCGATTCCGGGATGCCCTGCGGAAGACGATCGACGCCGGACGAATCGACTCACGACGCGCGGTGGCCGAAACCATGGATACGGCAGGCAAAGCCGTCCTGCTGTCGGGACTGACAGTGTTGATCAGTTTGTCGGCCGTACTCCTGGTACCTGCACCTGCTGTGCGCACGATGGCGGTGGGCATCATGCTCGCGGTGGTGTTCGTGCTCGCTGCCACACTCACCCTGCTTCCCGCAGTTCTGGGCAAGCTCGGACCGAAGGTCAATGCCGGGTCCCTCCCGTACGCGAAGCGACAGGTGCATCGCTCGCCGAAGTTCGCGTCCTGGGGTCAGTTGTTGCACAAGCATCCGTGGCCGTTCGCCATCGGTTCGCTGTTGATTCTGGTGGCGCTGTCGATTCCGGCGCTGGGTCTGAAGGTCGCCATGCCGTCCATTTCGGTTGTGCCCGAGGATGCTCCGGTCCGGCAGGGCTACGAATTGGTGCAGGCGCAGATGGGTGAGGGTGCACCAGGCATGCTGCAGATCATCGCCCCCACGGCGGAGGCGGAGCAGACCGCGCAGATCGCAGCGAGCGTGGCCGGCGTATCGATGGTGACGCCGCCGATGCCCGCCATGGACGGATCCGACTTCGTCATGCTGCAGGCGATCCCGAACGTGGACCCGTCGGACCCCGCACTCGAGACCACGCTCGACGCCTTGCGCGCCGAGCTGCCCGAGGGTGCGATCGTCGGCGGTGCACCGGCGGAGAACCTGGATCTGCAGTCTGCGTTGAACGAGTATCTGCCGATCGTGGTGTCGGTGATCCTCGTGCTCGGATTCCTGTTGCTGCTGATTGCGCTGCAGGCACCGCTGATCGCCCTGCTCGGCACGGTGGTCAGCCTGCTGTCCACCGGAGCGGCCTTCGGTGTGGCCAAGCTGATCTTCCAAGACGGTCACGGCTCGTCGCTGCTCGGATTCACCCCGCAGGGCTTCCTGAACGGCTGGGGACCGGTGTTCTTCTTCGCGATGATCTTCGCAATTGCGATGGACTACACGGTGTTTCTGCTGTCGAGCGTCAAGGAACACTACGAGAACACCGGTGATCCACACGGTTCTCAGGTCGACGGAATGGCGCACTCGGGACGGGTTATCTTCGCGGCGGCCGCGGTGATGATCGCGGTGTTCTTCTCGTTCGCGCTCGCCGAACCACTGCCACCCAAGGAGATGGGCATCATTCTGGGTGTCGCCGTACTGTTGGACGCCATTCTCATCCGCTTGGTTCTGCTGCCGGTTCTCCTGCGCCTGACCGGCCACGCCGCATGGTGGTCACCCACGTGGCTACGAGCAGTACTGCCCAAGATCGGCTTCTCGCACAGCTGAGTGTCACCGATCTCGAGCAACACAGTGGTGGCCGAGGCCGTTCGGCTTCGGCCACCACGACCACCCTTACCCCTAGGGGTAAACTGGAGTTTCATCGAACGAAGGACTGAACGACATGACCGGTGACACCGAAAGCATCGCATTGGTATTGAACCGTTTGCGGCGTGCGCAGGGTCAGCTCGCAGGAGTGATCTCGATGATCGAGAGCGGCCGGGACTGCAAGGACGTCGTCACGCAACTGGCCGCGGTATCGAAGGCTCTCGACCGGGCAGGCTTCAAGATCGTCGCCACCGGACTCCGTGAGTGCATCACCGGAGCGGAAACAGGGGAGAAGATGACCGAGGCCGAGCTCGAGAAGCTCTTTCTCGCCCTCGCCTGACAACGGTCCGATCACCCCCGCATCGATGCACGGGGGTGATCGGAGCGAGGCAGGGTAGCCGGTTCGAGGTGGGGTGATCGGGCCCGCGACGTGTCAGCCCCTGTGCGCTGGACCGGGCTGCTCGTCCGGGCGGGTGAACACCACACGTGCCCAGAGAACAGTGGAGAGCAACGCGGCCACCGCACCCAGATACAGGCCTGTCGATGGGCCTGCGAACGTCTGCGTCGGTGCCAGTGACTGACGCGCCCAGATCGCAAGCACACCGAAGACTGTGGTGACGCCATTGCCCGCCAATGCCAGAGCGGCCCATCGAAACCGCCGAACCAGACGCGCGATCGAGGCCACCGCAGCGGTGAACGTGACGCTGAATGCGGTGAACAGCGTCGCCAAAACCCCGGCTGATTCCGCGTCGGCGTGTGCGGTGCGTAGAAGAACGTCGTATCCATGGGCGCCGCCGGTGTGTGGAAGCACCACGCCGAGCACGGCCGCCGACACCAGAACGAGCAGATACGGCGTGATCCGGGTGACCACGACCTCCGGTATCACGCGGCGTTCTATGGCCTCGAACACCGACCGGTAGTGGCTCAGGTCGCCCTCGCGGTCGTAACTGTGCGGCGGTCGACCGTTCACGCTCGGCCGGTGAGAATGGCATTCCAATACAACGCCGGCAGTCCGCGTCTCTTGAGGAACCACATGTCGCGGCGTTCGCGGGTGGTGTCGATCAGCGGTATCGAGGGGGCCGGCTGCATCGTGTAGTCGAACTCGGCCAGAAGCATCGTCTTGCGAGAGGTGGTCAAGGGGCAGGAGGCGTACCCGCCGTACTGTGCGGTCAGTGGACGGCCGGCGATGCTCGCCTGCAGGTTCTCGGTGACCACGGGTGCTTGCTTGCGGATGGCGGCACCGGTCTTGGAGTTCGGTGACGATCCGGCGTCACCGAGGGCGAAGACGTTGTCGAATCGACTGTGCCGCAGTGTGTTCTTGTCGATCTGGACGTATCCGGCTGGATTCTCGGGGTCCGCTATGGGGCTGGCCTTGATCCAGTCCGGTGCGGATTGGCGCGGTACGACGTGGAGCAGGTCGTAGGGTAGCTCGTCGGTGGTACCTGCGCTGTTATCAGTGATCGTCACCGATCGGCCGTCCGGGTCGACGGCGGTGACTTCGCTGTTCTTGCGCACCTCGATGCCGTAGCGCGCCACGACTCGTTCGAGCTCCTCGGCGAACACCGGTACCCCGAACATTCCGGGTGTGGGTAGGACGAGGACAACTCGGATGGCGTCGAGCACGCCCTGCTCTCGCCAGTAGTCGGCCGCGAGGTACGCGATCTTCTGCGGGGCACCCGCGCATTTGATGGGGCCGGACGGCATCGTGAACACTGCGGTGCCCGACCGCATCTTCTGAATCATCTGCCACGTCTTGGGTGCGAGATCGTAGCGGTAGTTGCTCGAGACCTGCGGGGTGTCGATCGATTCGGCCATACCGGGCACGGAGTCCCAGTCGAGCTGGATGCCGGGGCACACCACCAGGTGGTCGTAATGGATCGTAGTTCCCGAGGAGGTGCTGACCGTCTGGGCATCCGGGTCGACCCCCTCGGCGCGATCCTTGATCCAGCCGACGCCCTGGGGCATCACCGACGCCTCGCTACGCGCACTTTCCGCGGCCGGGGCGCGGCCTCCACCGACGAGCGTCCACAAAGGTTGGTAGTAGTGGGTCTCTGCCGGCTCGATGATGCCGATGTCGGTCATTCCTGCTCGCCGCAGACGTGCCGCGAGCGAAATACCGGCGTTGCCTCCGCCGATGATCGCGACTTTGTGGTCGATGGTGTGCGCGGACATGTGGTCCTCCTGTTCGAGACACGAGCTCGGTGAGCTGTCTCGATTTCGGTTGGTGCCGGGGTGGTTCAGCTCGACGTCGGTGTGGGCGCGAGCCGTGTGGTCACGACATTGGTGGTCATTGAGGCCAGGTGCACTGCATCCACAGCAGTCGTGCTGGAAGGTCATTCCGGCGTTCGAGCAGGTGGTGCAAGGACACGTGCCGAGGTGTACGGACGCCCTCTCCCTTGATTGATCGTACGGATGTACGTACATTATGGATAAGGCTAGTCGCCGATTCCGACAAACGCCACACTCGGGACGAATCAAATTTCCTCGTCCGCCCCGAGTCGGCGAGTGCCGGACGGCCGAGGAGGACGTGATGGTCGGCAACCGCTGCGGTGTCGCTGTGAGTGGTTGCGCCGCGCTGGATCGGTCGGTTGCGATGCCCCTGGTCGCCCAGTGGAATGCCGCCCATTCCACCTCCACCTTGTGAGATCGGGACCGTGCCTCGCCGCACAGGACCTCCTGAAAATACCCCACGGGGTACCATGAATTTTGACGCCCCTACGAACGCCACCACGATCGACAAGGAGATTTGAATGCTTCTCGAACGCATCTACGACGAAGACCTCGCCCAAGCCGGATACTTCATCGGCTGCCAGGCCAAGGGGGAGGCAGTGGTGGTCGACGCCCGCCGCGACATCGGTGTGTACCTGGACCTGGCCGCTCGGCATGGCATGACCATCACCGCCGTGACCGAGACCCACATCCATGCCGACTACCTGTCCGGCACTCGCGAGCTTGCGAAGGCCACCGGGGCGGTCACCTACGTCTCAGGAGAGGGCGGCGACGACTGGCAGTACGGCTTCGAGGCCGAACGCCTCCACGATGGCGACACGCTGGCTCTGGGTAACATCACCGTGCAAGCCGTTCACACGCCCGGTCATACTCCGGAGCACCTCTCGTTCCTGGTGACCGACGGTGCCTTCGCCGATGCTCCGGGATACATGTTGACGGGCGACTTCGTCTTCGCCGGCGATCTCGGCCGACCGGACCTACTCGACGAAGCTGCAGACGGTGTCGACACCCGTTTCGAGGGTGCCAAACAGATCTTCCGCAGTCTGAAGCGATCATTTGTCACGCAGCCGGATCATATCCAGGTCTTTCCGGGTCACGGTTCGGGCAGTGCCTGCGGAAAAGCTCTCGGTGCGCTCCCGTCGACCAGCGTCGGCTACGAACGTCGCTTCGCTTGGTGGGCCGGGTATGTCGAGCGCGACGACGAGCAGGGCTTCGTCGATGAGATGCTCGACGGCCAACCGGATGCACACGCCTACTTCGGCCGGATGAAGCGTCAGAACAAGCAGGGCCCGGTCGTTCTCGGGCCACTCTCTCCGCTGCACGAGTACGACTCCACCGAATTGGCACGCGCTCTCGATTCCGACGAGGTCGTCCTCCTCGACACCCGCGGCCACGATGAGGTGCACGCCGGCGCTGTCCCCGGAGCGCTCAACATCCCCGGCGTCGGCAAGGCAGCCTCGTTCGGTGCCTGGGTCTACGACCCCGAGCGAGAGGACACTCCACTGGTGGTGCTCGCCGAGGACCGCACTGTCGCCGACGAGCTCCGTGATCACCTGCTGCGGGTCGGCATCGATACGGTGACCGGGTACGTCACAAGTCTACGAGGGCTCCCCATGACGACGCCCGAGACGATCGGTGCGGACGAGCTGGATTCGTTCGACTCGGCAATGGTGCTGGACGTGCGCAACAAAACCGAACACGCCGACGGCCACATACCTGGCTCCGACCAGCTCAGCGGCGGCCGATTGCTGTGGAACCTCGACGGACTGCCCACGGGCGGTCCGATCGTGACCTATTGCCAGAGCGGCGTCCGTAACGCGGTCGCAGCCAGCGCCCTGCGCCGCGCCGGCTACCGAGTCGTCGAACTCGAGGGCAGCTACGCCGCCTGGGCCGAGCGCAAGCTCGAAACAGTCTGATCGAACACGCCCGAATCGGAGGCGGTCGTGCTGTCCGCCGCCGGTTCGGTCCTGTGCTCGCCCAGCCGGCTCGCCGCGCCACCTGCGGTAGAGCAGACCCCGGGCGACACTCCCGATCCGGCACCGACTGGCCTGATCCGGGACCGACTGGGAAGTGACGTGATGCCGCGTCGCTACGCCGACGGATTCGCCAGGTTCGGCGCGATCTCCACCAGGAGCTCGTTCGCGCTCGGCGAGAACTTTCTCGATGCGAGGGTCGTCTCGTTGCGTGTCGACGACGCTGACGGATGGTCCGTCGTGGACGGGGGAGCTGCGGCACCCGAGGTTCTCGGTGAAGATCGCTTCGACGCGTACAGAGCATCACACCCGCCCGTACGGATGTACGTACATTTGTTGTACAGTGGCCTCGAGGGGGCCAGCAGCAGGCGGCTCGAATTCGGATTCCGACACAGATCGACAGGAGGGCCTCTGATGGTTGAACCAGATCGCAGTGCCGCGCTCGACCGCTCCAGTGCGATGCCGCTGTGGGCGCAACTGCATGCCGATCTGGTCCGCCGAATCGGTGACGACGAATTCGCCGGCTCCGAGTTCCCGGGCGAGCATGCGTTGACGACGAGCTACGGGGTGAGCCGTCACACCACCCGCGAGGCCCTGCGGCACCTGCGGAACGAAGGAATCTTGATTGCAGAGCGCGGTCGGCCTTCTCGACTGGCCGGTCCGCCGGTGATCGAGCAACCTCTCGGTGCGCTCTACAGTCTCTTCGCTGCCGTGGAAGCCACGGGTGTTGCTCAGCACAGCGTGGTGCGTGCACTCGAACTGCGGACCGACCCCGCGGTCGCTGTCACTCTGCAGGTCGGTCCCAAGGCTCCGCTGCTCTACCTGGAGCGCATCCGTATGGCAGGGGCCATGCCGTTGGCGCTCGACTATGCCTGGTTGCCGGGGGATCTGGCACGCGACCTCCTGGATGCGGACTTCACTCACACGGCTCTGTACATCGAGCTCGAGCAACGCTGCGGCATCCGCCTCACCGGTGGCCGCGAGGACGTCACTGCCGTCGTCCCGGATCGGGAGGATGCGGCAGCACTCGAACTCGATTCGAAGACCGCCGCGCTGTCGATCCGCCGCTTGGGTTGCATGAATTCCCGGCCGGTGGAGTTGCGGCACACAGTGGTTCGAGGAGATCGGTTCACCGTCTCGGCCACGTTCTCACCGAGCGAGGGCTATCGCTTCGTGCCGGCCACGCCGCTGCACGCCCTGTAAGCACCCACTGATCCAAGGAGCGTTGTTCATGACTGGAGCACCACCGGAAGCCGATCCGGCCGCTGCACACGCACTGATCGCCGAATCGGGAGCCATCCTGATCGATGTCCGCGAGGACGACGAATGGGCAGCCGGCCACGCCCCGGACGCCGTCCATGTACGCCTCGGCGATCTCGATCCTGCTGCCTACCCTCCTGAGCAGAAATTGGTCGTGGTGTGCCGCTCGGGCGCTCGGTCGAGCACAGCTGTCGCGGCCCTCACCGATGCCGGTCGCGCAGCGCACAATCTGTCGGGCGGAATGAAAGCGTGGCACGAAGACGGCCGCCCTGTGGTCCGTGATGACGGCACCCCCGGCGCAGTGATCTGACATGGTCGCCACCCTCGCGATCGCAGTTGCCGCAGGGATTCTCATCGGGCTCTCCCTCGGCGCACTCGGTGGTGGGGGATCGATACTGACTGTTCCTGCCCTGGTGTATCTCCTTGCGGTCGAACCGCAATCGGCAACGAGCGCCTCGTTGATCATCGTCGGAATCACCTCGATCATCGCGGCCATCAGCCATGCGCGAGCACGGCACGTTCGGTGGCGGGCAGCGGCAGTGTTCGGAATTCTGGGCTCGGTCACCGCCTTCGGCGGGTCGATCCTCAACCGATCGGTCGACCCGCAGATCTTGCTGCTCGCGTTCGCGGCACTGATGATCGTCGCCGCCGGTGCGATGCTGCGCCGCACCCGGCGCGGACACGATGCCGACCTACCGACACCGGACCCGGCCGAGACCGCGGGAACACGCCTGAGCGCCGTCGCGGTCGCCACGAAGCCCACGAAAGTGAAGATCACCGCGTCGCAGGTAGTCAAGCTGGTCGCGTCCGCGCTCGTCGTCGGCTTCCTCACCGGATTTCTGGGAGTAGGCGGCGGCTTCCTCATCGTCCCCGCTCTGGTTCTGGCACTGGGCTATTCGATGCCCGTCGCGGTCGGAACGTCACTGGTGATCATCTCCATCACCAGCGCGGGAGCCTTCACCGAACGCCTCGGCACGGGTGCCACCATCCCGTGGGAGATCGTCGTACCGTTCACCCTCGCGGCCATCGCCGGATCGTTCGCAGGAAAAGTCATCAGCGACAAAGTCACTGCCACCACACTCACCCGTAGCTTCGCAGCCCTGTTGCTCGCCGTGGCCGTCTACGTCACCGTCCAGGCCTCCATGGCCCTGTAACGCACATCGTTGTGCATCACAGCCTATTTCTGCGCACGCAAATGCGGCGCATCGCACACCTGGATCGAGGAGATCGTCGATGACCGCACTGATTCCCCGCCCTGAGGCGGCCAGGCCGTATCCGGCGCGTAGTGAACCCAAGGGCTGGACACTGCTGCAGTTGGTGACCACCACCGATCACAAGACGATCGGCAAGATGTATCTGGTCACCTCGTTCGGTCTGTTCCTCATCGGCGGGTTGATGGCGCTGCTCATGCGCACCGAACTCGCCGTACCGGGGTTGCAGTTCCTGTCCAACGAGCAGTACAACCAGCTCTTCACCATGCACGGCACGATCATGCTGTTGCTCTACGCCGTCCCGGTCGCGTACGGATTCGCCAATTACATTCTGCCGCTACAGATCGGGGCACCGGACGTCGCGTTCCCGCGCCTCAACGCGTTCGCGTACTGGCTGTACGTGTTCGGATCGCTGATCGTGCTCGCCGGGTTCATCACCCCGGGAGGTGCCGCGGACTTCGGATGGACCGCCTACACCCCACTGACGAGCGCACTGCATTCCCCCGGCGTCGGCGCCGACCTGTGGGTACTGGGTCTGATCCTGTCCGGCTTGGGCACGATCTTGGGCGCGGTCAACTTCATCACCACCGTGGTGTGCCTGCGCGCACCCGGCATGACGATGTTCCGGATGCCGATCTTCACCTGGAACATACTCGTGACCTCGGTGCTGGTACTGCTGGCGTTCCCGACCTTCGCGGCCGCGTTGGCCGGGCTGGCCTTCGATCGACACTTCGGTGGTCACGTGTTCGACCCGGCGACCGGGGGAGCGGTGCTCTGGCAGCACCTGTTCTGGTTCTTCGGCCATCCCGAGGTCTACATCGTCGCGCTCCCGTTCTTCGGCATCGTCTCCGAAATCTTCCCGGTCTTCAGCCGCAAACCCATCTTCGGCTACAAGGGCCTGATCTTCGCCACCCTCGGCATCGCAGCGCTCTCGATCACGGTGTGGGCGCACCACATGTACGCCACCGGAGCTGTTCTGCTGCCGTTCTTTTCGTTCATGTCCTTCCTCATCGCCGTGCCGACCGGGGTGAAGTTGTTCAACTGGATCGGCACCATGTGGCGAGGACAGGTCACCCTGGAAACCCCGATGCTGTTCAGCATCGGATTTCTGATCACATTCCTGTTCGGCGGACTGACCGGTGTGCTGCTGGCCAGCCCCCCGATCGATTTCCACGTCACCGACACCTACTTCGTGGTGGCGCACTTCCACTACGTACTGTTCGGGACCATCGTCTTCGCCACCTACGCCGGGGTGTACTTCTGGTTTCCCAAGATCACCGGACGCATGCTCGACGAACGCCTCGGCAAGTGGCACTTCTGGACGACGTTCGTCGGGTTCCACATGACGTTCCTGGTCCAGCACTGGCTCGGCAACGAAGGGATGCCGCGCCGCTACGCCGACTACCTGCCCTCCGACGGATTCACCACCTTGAACCTGATCTCCTCGATCGGAGCGTTCATTCTCGGGCTGTCCACGCTGCCGTTCGTATGGAATGTGTTCAAGTCCTAGCGATACGGCGCGGTCGCCACCGTCGACGATCCGTGGGGCTACGGCAACTCTCTCGAATGGGCCACCACCTGCCCACCGCCCCGCCACAATTTCACCGAAATACCTCGTATCCGTTCCGAGCGGCCGGCGTTCGAGCTGCACTACCCTCATATGGTCGAACGCATGCGCACCGAAGCCCACGTCGGGCTGACGGGCCACACCGCCGCTGTGCGGGCACCCTCCGAAGTGATCGCCGACGGCGTCGAAGAGGGCACCGCCAGCGGGACCTCAGGGGAGAGACGGTGACGAGCGCGCGGAGACGGCGCTCGACAGGTGCCGCTGTCCTGGTACCGGGACGGGTGTCGTACGCGATCGCGGTCGCCATGGGGTTCTACGTGCTCGCGCTGATCCTGGTGTTCACCTTCCTCGTCCCTCGACTCTCACCCGGGTCAGCGACCGCTGTCACCGCTGCCGTGGTGGCCGGCTTCGCGGTGCTGCTGATGGCGGCGATGATGTTCGCAGCCCGCACACCGCTGCATCCTGCAGCGGTATCCGTGGTCCGGGACACCGCGGCGGACCGAGAGGACGACATCGTCGAGGGGTGGGCGGTGGTCCTGGGCACCGACATCGATTCACGGCGGGTGGAACTGGAAGTGACGGTGCCCGGGTCCGGAACGTACCAGTGCGATGTGCGTGCAGAACGGTCGACCGTCCGCGCACTGGTGACCGGTGCCACCATTTCGGTGTGGGTCGATCCTCACCATCGCCGATCGTTGACCTTGGTCGGGGTCGGGGTCGGGGTCGGTCCGAGCATCGACGACGATATGTCCGGGAACGGGAAAAGCTGATCGAGCAACCTCGCCTGCACCCCGCGGCGGCGAAAGCCACTCCAGGGTCGCAGACGTCGATCGTAACTACCCTCGACTGCCCGCCGGACGGCTGGCTGTGCCGGTGACCGACGCGAGTGTGCCTGCGCGACATCGACTTTCCCGCGACGGAGCCCCCGCTTGCCGGCGATGGCGAGTGTGGTCGTGGTGTTGCACCTGATCGGGTGGGGGCTGTTCGTTCACTACGATGCGGACCTGCGTATGCACGGTCTGGCCGGTCGGCGCGCCGCGACGGGCGAGACCACGAAGAACGACGACTCGGGTCGCAGCCCTGGCAAGACCAGGGCTGCGGACCGCGATCTACTTCTTGGAGAACATGCGGGAGAACAATCCCGGTGACTTCGGATCGGAGTCGTGCCCCTTGCAGCGATTGGACGCCGGAACGCCCCGCATCACCTGATCGACGTGTTGACCACATCCCGCCCACGTCGTTTTCCCGCACTTCTTGCACGTGACAGCCCTGCACATGAGTCTCTCCCTCGGTCGACAATTCACTTTCAATATACCCTATGGGGTATATTTTCCGGGTGTCGGGGATGATCGGTCATCGCGGCGGGGGTCCGCCCAAGTGGGCGACGTCGTAGACGAACTGTTCGGGTACCGCGCTGGTCCACGGCCGCAGGCCGAGTGCGGTCTTGATACCGATCAGGGCCTGTGCGATGGGTGGGCACCGGCGACACTGCCGCAGGTGCGTATCGATGCGGGCCGACGCGTCGACATCGAGACGCCCGTCCAGGTAGTCCGATGCCGCGGCGAGTGTGCGCCGGCACGCCTGGGAGTCGTTTCGCGGGTGTGCGGGACCGTCGTCGAGGGCGCGTAGCAGCTTCACCCGTGCACGGTGGATGCGCTTGTACACCGCTGCGGTGGTGAGCGCGCCGACCGCACCGATCTGTGTCGCCGTCCAGCCCTCGCCGTCGTGCAGTGCCAGGACCATTCGATCCTCGACGGTCAACGTCGCCAGCGCCGCTCGCACCGTGGATCGATCGCTGAGCGCCTGCGCGACCGTCTCGGGGTGCTCGAGGTCGCTGATCGATACATCGATGTCGCCCGTGCCCGATGGTTCGGTGCGCTGAGTCTCCGCGCGTGCGGCCACATCGCGGGCACGATTGATCGCGATTCGATACAGCCACGTCGTGAGCGCCGATTCGGATCGAAACGTTCTCCGGTTGCGCCACGCGCGTTCGAGGACGTCCTGCACCAG
>NZ_LVCT01000455.1:0-1545 GCF_001647205.1 Rhodococcus sp. EPR-134 | reverse complement strand
GGTCGCCGTCGTGCTCGGCGGTGTCGGGGGCATCGTGGTGGGAGTGATCGGCGGTGTCTTCGTGCTGACCGGGGTGATCAACGTGTGTCTGCTCGGTCCGTTGTTCTCCGTCGATCTTCGAGGTCGTCCCAAGACGTCCTGAACGGGGTGTGCGGGCGGGCAGCTCAGAAATGGGGGATCACCTTGAATGCGGTGTACCCGTCGCTGCTCTGGGCCAATGCGACACCGTTCGAGGTCACTGCTGTCGGTGCGGCGCTCGGTGATGTGCCGGTGACGCGGCCGGAGGTCGCATCGATGGCAGTCACCCGCGAGTCCGACGCGCCGTAGACGATGCCGCCGACCAGAGAGAAGCGGTCGGCACCGGGAAATTGATCGGCGGTGAAACCTCGGGTGCCGTACTGCTCGAACAGGACAGCGATGCCGTCGTCGGTGAGGTCTGCGGTGGTGATCATCGTCGCCCCGCTACTGCTGTCGGCGGTCATCACCATCGGACTGCGGCTACCGCTGATCCATCGGAGCTCGGCATCGGAGAGGCGATAGACCGCCTGGATCGGTTCGGGACGGGTCGGGATCGTCCATGCCACGACCACTGCATTGCCGGCGGTGGCGACGAATCGTGCGGTCCCGGGGATCGCTGCGGGGGGCGGGGTGAGGGTGTCGGTGGACCAGGCGGTGTTGCCGGTGTCGGCGGTCACGATGCGCGCTGTGTCGCCGTCGACGGTGACCGCGTATCCACCGGATTCGGAGATCGCACCCGCCAGGTCGGTGCGGTGTCCGTCGGTCGCCGAGATGGCGGCCACGGCCGCGGGCTTTGCTGTCTGCGAGCAGTCGGCGTCGATCAGCAGTCCGGACCCGGTCAGGCAGCCTGCAGCGGAGACCGGACCCCATACGAGGTCGCCGGTGCGGGTATCGCGGGCGGTCACCGTGGCCGGTGCACCCGAACCGGGATCATCGATGTCCTCGGTGATCAACAGCTCACGGTTGTGTGTGCTCGTCACCGCGAACTCGTCGCGATCGGCGGGTACGTCCACGCCGAATCGTGGTGTGCCGGTGTCGTCGAGTACCTGCACCCGGTGCGAACCGGATGCGTCCGAGGAGTCGACGACTCCGACGAACCCGTCCTCGACGATGTGAGGCTGCGACAGGAACGGGATCGACCACAGGGCCGTGTCTCCGAAGCCCGGCGGCGGCGCGGCCGGCGACGACGGATGTGCCGCCGGATCGGTGCCCGTGGTGTCGGGAGCAGGTGAGGAACTGCACCCCGACGCCAGCGCGACGGCGCACAGTGCAACGGTCCCGATCACCGCCGCCGCTCTGCCGATACGGTGCGCACCCATCTATGCGGTGGTGCTGTCTCCGCCGAGTGCCATGATCGCGCTCTGCAGCAGTGCAGTGGCCCGGTCGGCGACCTCGGCCAGGCCCGCTGCATCCGAGAGCCCCACCATCACCTGGGGGTTCATCGCTTCGACGATCGTGCTGCTGCCATCGGCCCGCACCACCACGTTGCACGGCAGCAGCAACCCCACCTGCCGATCGGTGTCGATC
>NZ_LVCT01000454.1:0-6360 GCF_001647205.1 Rhodococcus sp. EPR-134 | reverse complement strand
TCTCGGTGAGCACTCCGAACCCCTGTTCGGCGAGTGCCTCACGGGTTGCATCGACAGTTTCCTCGAACGGCATGTCCACTCGGGTACCGATGGCCAATTCGGTCATAGTTCGTTCGGTTCCTTTCGATCGATGGGGGTGGTGGTCACTCACAGTGGTCCGCGTGGGTCCACCGATACTCGATCATGCCGCGCAGGACGCTGCGGTGCAGTCACGCTTGCGCCATCGCACGATCACGGCAGCGGTCAACATCGTCAGTGATACCCCCGCCAGGAACGGCTGGATCGGGGCCCATAGTCCCAGGGCACCCGAGGTGCCGAGCGCAAGCAGCACCAGCTTGTTGCACACCGGACATCCGACGGCGAAGAAGGTCAATGCGACACCGAGGGCGGCGGGTGTGCCGGTCCGCTCGACCCGCGCGGGTTTGTCGATCCCGAACCACAGTGCGGTCAACAGGGCCGTGGCCAGCAGAACCGGAAGCTCCCATGCCCGCACCGGCACTTCACGGCCGAAGACGGGCGTGTCGATGATGTCGGTGGGAATGCCGACCACCAACACGGTGATCACACCGGCGACAGTGCCGCGTGCCGCCCGCATCCCCCAACGCCGGTACCGAGAGAACTGGGCAACCACCTCGTCATCGGAACGGCCTGCGGTTTCGACGTCGAGGCGGTCGGACGTGGCGGGCTCGGTCATCAGCGAGGATCTCCTACGGGTTGTAGTTGTGTGAGTAGGGTGACACTGTGAGGCTATACCCAGATGGGTATCGCTGCCAGTATTGCCGACTGCCGAAAGGTATTGCATGACTTCGACATCTCGCTCCACTCGCCGACGCGACCTTGTGCTCCTGGCCATCGCCGTGGTGGTGGCGGCCGTGCTCGTGGGAGCTCTCGTGCTCGGAACGACAGGTGACGGCGAGCAGTCGGAGGCGGCACCGGACGCCGGGTCGAGCAGCGTGAGCGGCCCGCCGGCGATGGGACCGCTCGGCGATCTGGCGCACCGCGAGCCCGATGATCCGATGGCCCTCGGCGACGTCGAGGCCCCGGTGGTGATGATCGCCTTCTCGGACTTTCGGTGTCCGTTCTGCGCCCAGTTCAGCCGGGAAACCGAGCCGCAGCTGATCGATCGATACGTCGATACCGGCACCCTGCGCATCGAATGGCGAGACCTACCCACTTTCGGGCAACAATCATTCGATGCTGCCCGGGCCGGACGCGCGGCCGCCGCCCAGGGCAAGTTCTGGGAGTTCACCCGCGCCGTCTACGCCGATGCACCCGAGACCGGTCACGCGGACCTGACACTGGAGACGCTGCAAAGCTACGCGCAACAGGCCGGGGTACCGGATCTGGCTCGGTTCACCGCCGACGCCACCGGCACCGCATTCGATGCCGCGATCACCGCCGACTCCACCGAAGCGCAGTCGCTGGGTATCCCGGCCACTCCGGCGTTCTCGATCAACGGTGATCCGGTTCTGGGCGCACAACCGTTCTCGGAATTCGTCGATCTGATCGACACCGCAGCCGGCGCGTAGGGCGGCCCGCGATGTCGCAGATCGGACTTCTCGGAGCATTTCTCGGCGGGCTCCTGGCACTTCTCAGTCCATGCTCGGCCCTGCTGCTCCCTTCCTTCTTCGCGTACGCCTTCGACGGGGCCGGCAAGCTCGCCGGCCGCACCGGGATCTTCTACCTCGGGCTGGCAGCGGTCCTGGTGCCCCTCGGTGCCGGAGTCGGTGCCATCGGCTCGGCGATCACCCGGTATCGCGAGGTCACCACCATGATCGGCGGCGTGGTCATCATCGCACTCGGAGTGATGATCATCGTCGGTCGCGGCTTCGCGCTGGGGTCCGCTCAGAGAGCAGCCGCGCGCATCGACGTCTCCTCCACCGGATCGGTCTTCGCCCTCGGCGCGGTCTACGGGCTCGCAGGGTTCTGCTCGGGACCCCTGCTCGGCGCGGTCCTGACCGTTGCCGTCGCCGGCGGTCAGGCCGCATACGGCGGAGTGCTCATGGCACTCTACGCAGCGGGGATGGTGATACCCCTGTTCGTGCTGGCGCTGGTATGGGACCGATTCTCGCTCGGATCACGAACGTGGTTGCGCGGCAAGGAAATCAGCATAGGACCGCTGAAGACGCATACCACGTCTCTGATATCGGGGGTACTTTTCATCGGTATCGGAGTGCTGTTCCTGCTCACGGAGGGCACAGCGAACCTCGGCGGCGTCATGGGGGTCGACAGTCAGTACTCGCTGCAGGTCTGGATCAGCGATGTGGCCGACGCGGTACCGAACACCGCAGTACTACTGATCGCAGTGCTGATGATCATCGCAGTCCTGACGGTGCGCATCGTCCGTGGTCGAGGCCGTGACACCGCAGCCGAGTCCTCCGAGCTCGGTGAACGCGAGAACCGAACGCCCTGAGACGATGTGCCTACGACACTGGAGCGGGGATGTGATGTCAGGCGTAGAGCTGTGACCACCCATCTCGCTGACGTCGAGCGAGATGGAGCACTACAGCGGGAACCACTTCGACACCCATCAGCAGATCGTCGTCACCGAGCCCTCTGCCCTCCAGACTGTTGCGGCATGCTTTCACCGTGATGGAGGCCGAATCGATCAACGCCCGCATCTCCAGGGAAATATCCGAACAGCGCAGGGCCGCATCGAGACCCGGTCCGAAGCACACGACTTCGATCGTCACCGGCTCGGTCGCAGCATCGAGAAGGTTGTGGATCGCCCGCACCACCACGGTGGGTGTGGTGTTGACGGCGAACACCACACGCAGGGGAGTCGGATGATCGGTCACGTGAAAGTTCCGCTCTTCAGATCACGGTGAGCTGCGGCGCCCCACGGCTGTGCATGGAGAAGAACATCGATGGCCCGACCCTCGCCGACAGGGCGGACCAGATGTTCCAGCTCGTGGACCTGCAATCCGCTCGCGGCGCGGGCGAGGTCGTCGATGGCGGGCAGGATCGACGGATCCGGCGGGCCCCCGACTCCGTGAGTGAAGTTATCGAGCGCATGACCGAGATACAACAGCCGTCCACCCGGTGCGAGCCAACTTCCTGCACCGGCAATGACGGCAACCAACTCGTCGACCGGTAGATGCAGGAAAGCCGATGGCCACCAGATCCACCGGGCCGGGCGGCTCCCAGGCCCGCACGTCGGCAACGGTGTAGTCGATCGACCGGTCCTCCCCGCCGCTGCGTGCGAGTTCGATTGCCACAGAAGAAAAATCGACAGCATTCACCGTCCACCCCGCGTCGCCCAACCATCGAGCGTGGCGCCCGTTCCCGCACCCCAGATCGACCGCCCGGCCAGGGGGCAGCTCCGCAAACCGCGCAGACAGGGCAGCCGCCGGGGCCGACCCCCACGGATGCTCGACGCTGCTGTACCGAGCATCCCAGTCCGACGAATTCACTGATTCACGCCTTTCCACCGCTGACCACCGCAGGGTCGGACAACCCCACGCGTCGACGAAGCTGTGACTCACTGCACTGTACCCCGGGGGGTAACAGCGCGAACGAGTGCCCTGGTCAGGGCTGCGCGGTCAACCGCAGATAAGGCTTCAAGGTTCGATATCCGGGGAACCGTGTTGTTGCCTCGTCGTCGGAAACGCCCAGTCCGATGATCACGTCTTGACCCGGCTGCCAATCGGCGGGCGTAGCCACTGGCTGACCGTAGGTCAGTTGCAAGCTGTCGATCGCGCGCAGAATTTCCGTGAAGTTGCGGCCGGTGGACATCGGGTAAGTGAGGATCAGCTGTACCGACTTGTCCGGGGCGATGACGAACACCGAACGTACGGTGGCCGCCGCGCTGGCGCTCGGGTGAATCATGTCGTAGAGCTCGGAGACTGCGCGATCGGTGTCTGCGATCATCGGGAAATTCACTGCTGTGCCTTGCGTTTGACCGACATCGCCTTCCCATGCCAGATGCGAATCCACCGAGTCCACAGAGAGGCCGAGTAGCTTGACTCCACGTCGGTCGAACTCAGGTTTCAGCCGCGCTGCCGCACCGAGTTCGGTTGTGCATACGGGCGTGAAGTCACCGGGGTGGGAGAACAGCATTCCCCACGAGTCTCCCAGCCATTCGTGGAAGGAGATCGTTCCTGTGGTCGTAGCGGCGGTGAAATCTGGAGCTGTATCGCCCAATCGAATACTCATCGGTGCATCCTCTCAATAATGGTAGATCCTAAATAATCGATCATCTATGATGGTACATGTGAAAGTCCCCTCGGAGTCGACGGATACTCGGTCAAAGACAGGGCAGGGCGTCACGGTGACCGGTCTGCCCGAACAAATCAAAGATCTGCTGTGGGAACGAATAGCCGATGGCACGTACCCGCCAGGAGATCGGTTGATCGAGACGCGGATCGCTCGTGAGCTCGGCGTGAGCCAAGGTCCCGTCCGTGAAGCTCTTCGGCAGTTGGCCGGAATGGGCCTGGTGGTCTTCGAAGCGCACCGCGGGTGCCGAGTCAGACGGGTCGACCAGGACGAGCTCGATGAGGTGTCAGTGGTGCGCGCCGCACTGGAAGAGACAGCAGCACGACTGGCAGCCGGTCGCGGCATGGCGGTGGACCGCATTGCCGATGAAGTCGACGGTATGCGCTCCGCCGCCGTCACCGCGAACCGTCGAGCATGGGTCGCGCACGCTATGGCATTCCATCGGCTCGTCGTCGCGGCCTCCGGCAACAGCACACTGCTGTCGACGTGGGAGCATCTGTCGATCGAAGGTCGAACCGCTCAACTCGTATTGGCACCAGGATTCGACATGGGTGCCAGCACGGAACAGCACCAAGTAATACTCGAAGCGCTCGGTGCGGGCGATGCCGAAAGGGCCGCTCGGCTGTCCCGCGAACACGAAGAGACCTTCATCCGCGGTGACCCCACGTCAGATTGAGCGGAAGGGCGCGACCACAACGACCGCAGCTGCCTCTGCTTCGCGGCCCGTCACCTATCCAAACGGCGTGGCCGGTTCGGTGGATTCGGACGTCAGGCGACGCTATGCGTGATCCACATCTAGCGTTGGTGACGGTGTATGAAACCCGTGCTCAGTTATGCGAAAAACCGAACGAACCCGAACCACGCCCCGGCGGTAAACGCGCCCAGTCACCGGATGATTCCGTAGCACTCGCTCACTCTGTGAATCGCACCGGCGAGTCCGGAGACTTACTGATTTGAGAACTCCGCAATTCGCGTAGTTCTGTGTTCACCGTAGTAGAACGCCTCGAGTTCGGCAGGAGGCACATCCCCACAATGCTCGTAGAGTCGCCGGTGGTTGAACCAGTCCACCCACTCCAACGTCGCGATCTCCACATGCTCGACCGTTCGCCACGGCCCACGAGGTTTGATCAACTCGGTCTTGTACAACCCGTTGATCGTCTCGGCGAGAGCATTGTCGTAACTCGACCCAGTCGCCCCGATCGAGGCATCGATACCCACCTCAATGAGCCTGTCGGTGAACGTAATTGACGTATATTGGGCGTATTCAACCGGTCGTCGCAACAGTGTGTTGTTGTGCAGATCGTAGCAATTCTTCGAATACCTCCGCGGGGGTGCGCCAATCAAGGATTCCTCGGGGGCGGTTGTTGATCACGTTCGCCACTGCGGTGATCTCCGCGGAATTCCATCGGGAAAGGTCGGTCCCCTTCGGAAAATACTGGCGTAGCAAACCGTTGAGATGCTCATTGCTGCCTCGCTGCCATGGGCTCTTGGCATCAGCGAAATATACTGGGACACCGGTCTGTTCGGTGAAGAGTGCGTGAGCTGAGAGTTCCTTGCCTCGATCCCATGTCAAAGACCGCCTGAGGGTTTTCGGTAGAGGGGTGACGGCCTTGGCCAGGGCGTCTTTCATGGTCAAGGCGCCGTAACCGGCCAGTGCTGGGCCGTTTTTCCTCGGGGGAATCATCCCGTATCCTTTTTGGCGAGGGAGATGGACGAGCACCGCGTAGCGGGAGGTGCGCTCGATCAATGTCGCTACCGCAGAACGCTTCAGTCCGATGATTAAGTCGCCCTCCCAGTGGCCGGCGAGTTTACGATCAGCGACCTCTTTCGGACGTTTAGCCAGCACGGTGTCTGCAGTGACATGAGCCCACGTTTGCTGGCGTGCACGCGATCTGGGCATTCGTTTGGTCCTGCCTCGCCGTAGATGCCAGGATTGCATTCGCTCCAACCCGCCACGGCTTTCGATGTAAAGAGCCTGGTAAATCGCCTCGGCTGAGATCCTCATCGATTCGTCATCGGGGAAATCGAGCGGCAGCCGTTTCGAGATCTGCTCGGGGCTCCACCCCGTCACCCACGCCCGATCTCCGCGATGGGGTTTGTTCTTCCCATCCCAAGACGGACCGTCAGGACCTACGACTTTCCCTG
>NZ_LVCT01000453.1:0-1494 GCF_001647205.1 Rhodococcus sp. EPR-134 | reverse complement strand
ACGACGCTCGGCATGCCATTGAGCTGTCGATGCTTTGTACTCGAGTCGGTAGGTTCGCGTTGACGCGTTCCTGCGCAGCTCCCGCGAGATCGTCGACGGGCTGCGGCCCAGACGGCGAGCAATTTGTCGGACTCCTTCGCCTTGCGCACGCCAAAGCGCGATGTCCTCACGCTCGGACGAGGAGATGTACCGTCCAGAAACACTAGGGGGCAGTTGCGGATTCACTCCACCAGCATGCTTGAACCAACGATGAGCGACCGGCTCTGACACTCCGGCGGTAATCCCCGCGTCAACGGTTTTCGCTCCACCGGCGATCGCGATCCAGAAGCGAACCCGGTCTTCACGCCAGGCTATTGTCGGTCGCCCTGGTGAAGCGATCTGTCCTCGATATTCCCGGACTCGTTTCTGCCTCTCGATGGCTCTCATCGAACACCTCTATCGGGTAGGTGTTGCGACGACCGGTTGAATACGCCTTGCGACCCGCGGTCGTTGTGGTGAATGAGCCCGGCCAGTTCGGTAATCCCTTCTCGGCGTCGAGTCCAGATCGCGTGCTCGATCGCATCGAGTACCAACGGTGTCGCCATCGTCGTCGCAGTCCTCCAACCCAGAATCCGCCGTGAATACGCATCGATCACGAACGCGACGTACACCCAACCCGACCACGTCGAAACATAGGTAAAGTCGGCTACCCACAACACATTTGGCGCAACCGGGTTGAACTTTCGCTGCACCAGATCGTCCGCCCGACGGCCTTGTGGATCTGCGATAGTGGTCCGTTTCGCCTTGCCTCGACGTGCACCTTCGAGCCCGAGGACACCCATCAACCGTTCGACCGTGCACCGTGCCACGTCGATGCCTTCTCGACGCATTTCCAGCCACACCTTCCGGGCTCCGTAGACCGAATAATTCTCGGCATGTACACGGCTGACCGCGGCTTTGAGCTCTTCGTCGCGCAGAGCCCGCCGAGATGCGGAACGATTGCGCGCGTCGTAGTAGGTGGACGGCGCAATTGAGCAGCCATGCTCGCTGAGCACCCTGCACATCGGCTCGACGCCGTACTCACTCTTGTATCGGTTGATGAAGTCGATGATCACTTGTTGTTGCGGTCGAGCTCCGCTGCGAAGAAAACCGATGCCGAATTCAGGATCTCGTTGGCGCGCTTGAGTTCCCGATTCTCGGCTCGAAGTTTGCGCATCTCCGCTGCCATTTCGCTCGTCACACCGGGACGTTCGCCGGCGTCGGTCTGAGCTCTCCGGACCCAGTTGAGCAGCGTTTGCGCTGTTCCGATGCCGAGTTTGTCAGCGACGGATTCGACTGCGGCCCACTCGGACGGGTACTCGTGTTGGACTTCTGCGACCATCCGCACTGCCCGCTCACGCAGTTCGGGCGGGTACCTCTTGTTCGTTGCTGAGGACATGACTCCATCTTTCCCAAAGGATGAAGTCTCCGGAAACTCCGGTTCGATTCACTGATTCCGTTGTCGGCGAGAGGCTG
>NZ_LVCT01000452.1:0-1148 GCF_001647205.1 Rhodococcus sp. EPR-134 | reverse complement strand
CGTCTTCTGAAACTGACATCAGTCGCGCCCAGACGCCCGTTCTTAACCGTCCGGTATGACGACGGTCAAAACGAACACCCAAACCGGCAGGAGGGCGCTCATCGTGTTTCGGATAAGAAGTGATCGTTGATCTTCTTGTTGGTGGTGTGCGTATGTGACTCCGGAAGAGAAGTTGTGGAAGCGTCACGGCGCTCGGTGGCCGTAACAATGCTGGCTTTGCCGGATCGTCGATGTCCTCGACGTCGACGACACATCGACGACCGTCCTGCCTTACCTCGAACGCCGCGAAGCGCTCGTCAACCTCGGCCTTCAGCACCCACGCATCAAGGTCCCACCACACCAACAACGCGCAGGACGGCTGCGCTGAGTCGCCGTCCACTACAGCATGCTTGCTACGACACCGGGCTCTGCGGGTCCGCGACACTTTTTGTTCTGACCGACTGGCCCAGGTCTTCGGTTACCGCGTTCTGTGCTCGGCCGGAGTGGTTGATGCCGCGCCTATTCGGTGGGTGGTGAGGAAGTTGTCGACGAGTCGGGTGCAATCGTCGTGGTCGATGGTGCGCAGTCCGGTGAGGTGTGCGAAGACGATCGGGCCGAGGAGTTCGATGAGGGCGAAGGTGGTGTCGAGTTCGCCGAGCATGGCACGGGCGTCGGGGCTGGTGAGGATGTAGTCGAAGGGTTGGCGGTATTGCTCTATGATGCGGGCGCGTAGCGAGGTGATCGCGGCCGGATCGGGGCGGCGGGCGGGGTCGGTGTGGGCGTCGCCAAGGGACCCCATGGCCAGCCATGCCAGGGTGGTCATCTGTACTGGGGCCTGTTCGATGAGGTCGGATTCGGTGGTGAGCAGTGCGATCAGCCGCTCGCGCACGGGTCCGGTGCCGGAAGGGGTGTCGACGTGAGGGAGTAGCCGTTCGAAGGTTGCCGCGAGCAGGTGATTGGTGCTACCGAAGTGTCGGTATAGAGTCGCGCGCGCGACCCTCGACATGCGGGTGACGGCTTCGACAGTGACCGCTTCGACGCCACCGGTGGACAGCAGATGGGTGGCCGCATCGAGTAACCGGTTGCGTGAGCGTGCTAGCCGCGGATCGGCCTGCTCGTCGACTGCGGTGAGTGAGTCGGTCGTGGCGTGGTCCGGGGCGGTCATGGGA
>NZ_LVCT01000451.1:0-18901 GCF_001647205.1 Rhodococcus sp. EPR-134 | reverse complement strand
AAGAGCAGCGAGCGCCAGCAACGTAATCTTCGGCGCCTCGTCGATTCCCAGCCAGATCACCAGCAGGAAGAAATACGCCAGGGGCGGCAGTGCGCGCAGGAACGTCAACCACGGTTCGAGCAGGCTCCGCAGCCATGTCACCGATCCCATGGCCAAACCGAGGATCACGCCCAATCCGACGCCGATGATCACACCGACCAGCACCCGTCGCAGCGTCATGTAGAGGTGCTCCCAGAGCAGGTAACCCTGGTAGCCGCGCACTCCGTCGTGCGTGGTCATCGTGTTGACGAAGGCATGCCAGACCGTGCTCGGGAACGGCACGAAGGTCTCACTCCAGGTGCCGCTCGCGGCAGCGACCTGCCACAGGGCCAAGAATGCGATCACGGAAAGCACCGGCAGTCCGACAGTGGTCGCACTCGAAGTCCACGGCCGACGCGGCTCACGGTTCGGTTCCGTGACTGATGTTGGTTCTATTGCTTCGACAGGAGTCGACATCGCTGTTCTTCCTCGACGTACGGAAAATTCCGGCACACATGCAGCAACGGGCGCATATGCAGGGGCGAAGGCGCACAGAGCGGCGCCATTCTCACTCAGGAGAGTCGGAAGGAATCAACAGCAACAGCAGTTGGCACCAAGACGGCACAGGTCGACGGCGATGCGTCGTGTCAGTGGCGTCGAGGGCATGGGGGTAATTACTACCTGTGTCTGCAATTACCCGCAAATGCGGGGGAAATAGGCGTCAGTCGGCCAAGCGAACCGACAGCGAATACATGAGCGGGATCTCGGGTCGTCCGGCCGGGACTCCCCAGCGCTTGCCGCCGAGTTCAGCCATCTCCTCGAATCCTTGCCAACCGTTGGCGTACGGGTACTCGTCGAAAGACTCGAGCGTCAATCCGGCGCGCCGCAATGTTCCTAGCACCTCGGAAATGGACCAGTTGAATTCACATGAGGGGAAAGGATTTTCGAAGTTCTCGACTCCTTTTCCCTCAGCGCCTGGCAAGACGAGATCGGCCGAATCTGCCACGTAGTCGCCCACGCCACGGGGTTCGGTCACGGGAGTCCCGCCTCCGTACGGGTATGTCAGCGACCACTTCTCGTCGAAACACATGGCAAACGGATGAAACTCCACCAGAACGAATCGACCGTTCGGCGCGAGAACACCGGCAATCCCCTCGGCCCACTCGTCGAGATCGGGTAACCAGATCACCGTTCCGTACGAAGAAAAGACTCGGTCGAACTTTCTCTGGCCAGCGGCAGCAGCGCGGAGCCACGCAGATACATCGGCACGCTCGAAATCGGCGGCAATTCCGGATTCCGCGGACAAGGTTCGGGCGAAGTCGATCGCGGAATCCGCGATGTCGACGCCGGTCACCGCGGCACCGAGAGCGGCCAAACTCAACGAATCCTGACCGGAATTGCACTGCAGATGAAGAATCGAGGAGCCGTCGATCTCGCCGAGCAGCGCCAGTTCTTCCGGATACAAGGTCGACCCGCCGTTGCGAAAGAACTGTGCCTGGTCTCCTTTGTGACTGTTGTGAGCGACGGTCGCCGCATTCCACGACAACCGATTCATCTCCGCTGCATCCATCACTACTGCATCCACCTCTACTGCATCCACTTCTCGACCCACAACAAGTCCGCCCGAGTTCACCACGTCCCCGGTCACGTCGGCAATCGATTTACTGGGCTGGAAACCTATCCGAACGAAGATGCAACAGGTTACAGTTTTTCGACGGACCATCGAAGGAGAACCAGTGCGCTACGGACTCAGCCTGTTCACCAGTGATCGCGGCATCCGCCCTGCCGATGCAGCAAAGGCTGCGGAGGCGAATGGATTCGACGCCTTCTACGTTCCGGAGCACACTCACATCCCCGTATCGAGGGATTCCGATCACCCCGGAACCCAGTCGGCAGAATTGCCCGACGACCGTTACATGCGCACACTCGACCCCTGGGTTGCCCTCGGCACCGCCGCGTCGGTCACGAGCACCATCCGATTGGGCACCTCGGTGGCACTCCCCCTCGAGCACGATCCGATCACTCTCGCGAAAACCATCGCATCGCTGGACCATCTTTCCGACGGACGCGTGGTTTTCGGGGTCGGATTCGGCTGGAATGCAGAGGAACTCGCCGACCACGGCGTACCGCCCAACAAACGCCGGACCGCACTCCGGGAGTATCTCGAAGCCATGGGTGAACTGTGGTCGAAGGAAGAAGCTTCGTACGACGGCCAATTCGTGAAGTACGGGCCTAGTTGGGCCTGGCCCAAGCCCGTTCAGAAGCCCCGTCCTCCCATCTTGTTGGGCGGCGGCGGCAACGAGAAGACTTTCAAGTGGATCGCAAATTCTGCCGACGGGTGGATCACTACACCCATCGAGCAGGAGATCGACAGAAACGTGGAACTGCTCCGAAAGATCTGGGCCGAAGCAGGTAGAGTCGGCGAGCCTGAAATAACCGTCCTGGCAGGCAAACCCGATTCGGAGAAGCTCGCCCACTGGGAAGACATCGGTGTCACCGAAGCAATGTTCGGCACTCCGGACAAGAGCCCCGAAGAGGTTGTCGGATACATGGAACGCCTGGCAGCCAAGCTCGGACGGTGAGGTCCGCCACAGCATCTTGACCTCAACTGCACTCGAGGTTTTAACGTCGGTATTGCACAAGACAGTGCAACGGCAGCAAAACCCGAGACAGAAGAGGGGCGAGGAGTGACCACAAAACTGGTTGGCACCCAATCTGTTTCGGACGACTCTGTTGATGCGGAGCCGTCCATCCGAAACTCCTTCGTCGAGGCGTTCCGGAACCATCCCGCCGGCGTCTCGATCATCACCGCAACGGGCGATGACGGCCCGGCCGGCATCACGTCGTCGTCGGTGATCTCGATCAGCGCCGATCCTGCAGTTCTGGCGTTTTCACTGCAGTCGTTGCGAGGTTCTGCGAGCGTCATCGCTTCCGCCCGCAGTTTTGTTGTTCACCTGGCAAATTCGGCGAACGAACGACTGGCTTCCACGTTCGCAACCCGGGGCGCCGTGCGCTTCGGCGACGATATGCCCTGGTCGTTTCTCTCGACGGGTGAACCGTTCCTACATGGGACAGGCCACGCCCTGCGTGCGGTTCCCTTGAATGCCACTACATGTGGCGCCGCAGTGATCGTCACTGCACGCGTCGTCGACGTCATCGATCCGCAGCACGTGTCAGCGCCGCTCGTCTATCACGATCGAACCTATCGAAATCTCTCGACTCACAACATTTCCTCAAAGGAAGGCATGTCACATGACTGAATACGTTCTCCCCGAACTGGATTACGACTACGCCGCTCTCGAACCGCACATCTCCGGCGAGATCATGGAACTGCACCACAGCAAGCACCACGCAACGTACGTGGCGGGCGCCAACAGCGCAATCGAGCAGTTGGCTGCTGCGCGCGAAGCCGGCACGATCACCGCGAAGGCGCCGCTGCTCAGCAAGAACCTCGCCTTCCACCTCGGCGGCCACACCAATCACTCCATCTTCTGGAAGAACCTCTCCCCCAACGGCGGTGAGCGGCCAGAGGGAGAGTTGGCAGCCGCAATCGACGAGCACTTCGGCACCTTCGACGCATTCGTCAACCACTTCTCCGCTGTAGCAACCACTTTGCAGGGGTCCGGCTGGGCAGTACTGGCCTACGACACGGTCGGGCAGCGCCTGGTCATCGAGCAACTCACCGACCAGCAAGGCAACATCAGCATCGGTATCGTTCCGTTGCTCATGCTCGACATGTGGGAGCACGCCTTCTACCTGCAGTACAAGAACGTCAAGGCCGACTACGTGAAGGCCTACTGGAACGTCATCAACTGGGAAGACGTTGCACAGCGATACGCGACGGCCACAGCCTCGACCGGCTTGATCGTCCCCGCCTGATCGTCCCCACCCGATCACTGCCATACCACCCCGATCAACCCAGCTCGGCACGGTGGCTCCGTTGCCGAGCTGGGTTTCTGCACCCACGAAGTCGATGTATGTGAAGGCAGGTAACATACACCGAGCGCGGCTGACTCGGCCGTCCGCCGATTCGACTCCGAGGGGAACCAGTGCTCGATATCAGTGGTTTGATCGCGACGTGGCGTCCGACGCTGGACACCGCAGCACGCAATGCATGGGGACTCTCCTTCGGCGACGGTGTCGAGAAGACCGAACGCACCCCGTCCGTACTGATCAGCGAAGGTCCACACCGCGATCTGTATCGCTTCGGCGCATTGTGGAGGCCAAGAGGTAATCCGGTTCTCCTCGTACCGCCCCTCGCGGTTTCAGCCGACTGCTACGACCTTCGTGCGGGCCAAAGCCTCGCCGCACACCTACTGGATGGGGCGAACACGCCCTACCTCCTCGACTACGGGACCATGCGGTACTCCGACCGCGGGATGGGTTTCGAGGCCTGGGTCGACGACATCATCCCCGAAGCGATCCGTACGATCTCGGATCTACACGCCGGCGCACCGGTTTCGCTGATCGGGTGGAGCCTCGGCGGGACCATGTCTCTGCTCACGGGCTCCGCTCACTCCGACCTGCCGATCGCATCGATCACGGCAATCGGAACGCCAATCGATTACACGAAGATTCCCGCTATCAGCCCCTTGAGGCTGATCGGCAAATACACGGGCGACACCCCACTCACGTCCGCGACCAATCTTGTCGGCGGACTACCTGCTCCACTCGTTCAGGCGAGTTACAAGGTGACGGCGTTGCAGCGCGAAGTTCTCAAGCCATGGTTCATCATGCGCAACCTCCACAACACCGAGACACTGGCTCGCATGGAATCGATAGACAAGTTCATGGCAGCCATGCCTGGATACCCTGGCAAGGCTTTTCAGCAGATCTGCGAACAACTCATGCTGGGCAACAATCTCTTCAACGACACCGTCACGCTTGCCGGACGCGAGATCAAACTGTCAGCTCTGAGCGTTCCCGTTCTCGCGGTCGGCGGCACCACTGACGTGATTGCACCAATCGCTTCGGTGGAAGCGATCACGTCGGTCCTCACCGGCGCGCCGTCGGTCCGGTTCGAGAAGGCGCCGGGAAGTCACCTCGGGCTCGTTGCCGGCCCCACCGCGAGAGACTCCACCTGGGCGCACATCGACGAATTCTTGAAAGAGAATGCACCGCAGTTGGTTTCGACCAGCTAAATCACGGCGTTGTGATGCCCGCGGCTACAGCTGCCTTGTGCCAATCCGGGAATTCACTCAGCAAACGGGTGTACAACTGGGCGTCGTCGACGGTGTCGATGTCGTCCAGCGCGAAGAATCCGGCATTGTCGACCACCCTGCCGTCGAGGTCGTCGAGCTTCTCCAGCACTCCGTAGTTGGCCTTGCCGATTCCGACGAACTGCCAAAAGGCCGGGAGCCCAGACGCTTCGCGCATCAATTTCGTGATTTCCTTGCGCTCGCTGAAGCCACCGTCGGTGAAGAACAGGACGAGCGTCGGCGCCGAACCACGTGTCAGGCCGGAAAGAATCTCAGTCATGATCGGCACTTCACGATTTGCGGCGCCGATCTTGTCGTAGTTGAATCCGCCGTGCGAGCCGCGCAAGTGCAGGTAGGTATCCGACCACTCTTCCGCGTCATGGACAGAGATCTCGGGGAGTTTGACGAAGCTGACTGCATACAAGTACGGCTCCAGCTTGCCGTCGTCATCGAGTTGGATCGCAACGGGAATCATGCGTTCGACAACACGATGCACCACTCTGGTGCGGTACTGCTTGGCCATACTTCCGGTTTTGTCGATCACCAGGACCACCCGTGCCCGAATTCCGTTGCCACCCTTCGTCAGCAGGACCTTGGCCACTTCGCGCTTTCGGAGGTCCAGCTTCTCCCGCTTCACCATGGAGAGTTTGGCTTCGTCGGGCACGGTCCGAATGCCGTCTGTCGTTTCAGCAGAGCCGGCGGGTCGAGCCTGCGGTTCCTCGTCGACCGACACTCCGAATGCTGTTACCAGGTCCGCCAATCCGCTGTCCCAGCCAGCTGACACGTTTCGCAGCTTCCAGCCCGCGCCGCGGCGATAGATCTCGACGAGAACCGCTGCCCTCTCACTCGTCAACCCCAAAGCCTGAGCCACGATGGCGGTGGAACCAACCTGCTCCACCACGACACCAAGGCCCCCGACAGCAGACAGGGTTCCGTTTGCCGCCGCATCAAGTGCCACGGCAACACTCAGCTGATGGATGTCAGCGGGCAACCTCGCAATGTCGATTTCGATGACGCCGCCGGACTCCAAGCGCACCGCGCCTTCGGGTGAGACCGGCTGATTGAAGAAGACAAAATCTGCGTCGTCCCGTACTTTGTTCCGTTCGTCGAGCTGGAACACCATCAGGTCTACCGTGCCCGGGGCGCTACCGTTCACCGCCACCTTCAGCGAAGTTCCCTCAACGACTGTGTTCGCTCCACGCGCCAGCTCCATACCGGAAGATTAGCTGGCCACCAAAGAATCCACGGCCCCGCGGTCGGAAGAATCACAGCACACTTTCAGCAATCGCGAGGATTCTCGAGGCAGACTGTTCGTGGAAGATTTGTCGCACGCGGGACCAAGAGCCTGAACATCGACAGAATCCTAGGGTCGATCAGGAGGTCAAAAATGCCGCACGGCCAGGCGCGCACCATCCCGATGTTGCCACTCTTGCCACCTCTGACGAATTTCGACGACGCAAGTCGCTCGGTCGTGTCCTACCTCGACGAATATCTTCCGCTGGCACTGTGGTCGATCACGCGGTTCGACGGGTCCAATCAAATCTTTCTCACCGTCTCACCCAACCCACTTCACATCGAAGTCGGCGAGACCCGGGCTTGGCCAAACACCATGTGCAGCGAGGTGGTACTCGGAAATGCGCCGCCAGTCTCATCGAATCGCGCGCTCGTGCGCGCACTGTCCCGCGATGGCAGGTGGGAAGGCATTGGCGCATACGTCAGCATCCCAATCCTCCACAACGACGGCAGTCTCTTCGGCACTCTGTGTGGCGCCGACCCGAGTGCGGGCGACTCCGCACTCGAGGACAACCTAGCCCTCCTCAATCTCCTGTGCCGACTTCTCGGAACCATTCTCGATGTCGACTATCAGCGCGCGCAGTCAGTCCGACTGGCCGAAACTGCGCAACTCGATGCCGAGACCGACCCGTTGACAGGTCTTCTCAATCGGCGCGGGTGGAATCGCATCCTCGAGGCCGAGCAAACTCGGTACCGCCAATTCGCCGATCCGGGAGCTATCATCATCGTCGATCTGGACGACATGAAGACCATCAACGACGAACTCGGCCACGCCGCGGGCGACGAATACGTTCAAAGGGCCGGCAAGATCTTGGCAGCGTGCGCGCACCCTGGTGCGGTGGTTTCACGGTTGGGCGGAGACGAGTTCGGAATCGCTCTGCCCGATACACAGCCGCGCGCCGTCGACTACCTGCTCGAGTGTTTGGAGAAGGCGTTCCGGAATGCCGACGTCTATTGTTCGATCGGTCGAGCCGACTTTTCCATGACCCAAAGCCTTTCCGAGACTTGGGATACGGCCGATGCGGAGATGTACCGCCACAAGCGTTCGAAGCGCTGATTAGCCTCCCCCACGGCCTGTTGGCACCGCATCGAGGTCTCCTTCGATGCGGTGCTCGGTCCGTGTTCTGTTGTCGCCAAAGAGGTTTGACCTCTCAGGTTTTGAAGGTGGTGTTCGCCGGCCTGGGTTGCTGCCCGGGGTCGATCGAGGGTGGCGGGATGAACCAGGGTTTGTTGTCGGCGCCGATGCGGATTTTCCATTTCCCGACGAACCCGGATTTGCGGTGCATCAGCCGGTGATGTGAACGGCACAGCAGGACCAGGTTGTTCATCACCGTCGGGCCACCGTTGGCCCAGTGCTTAATGTGGTGCGCATCGGTCCAGGCGGGTACGCATGTGCAGCCGGGGAAGGCGCAGCCCTTGTCTCGGGCGATCAACGCGACGCGTTGATCGGCGGTGACCAACCTCTTTCCTGGTTTCGCATCGAGCGGTGCGCCGTGATCGTCGAGCAGGACGGTGGAGAGGAAGCAGTCGCAGCCGAGGAGTCTGGTCTGTGACACGGACAGTGGTCCGAGCCAGGGCATGTGCCCGACATCGAGATCCGATACAGCCATTCCGTCATCAGAAGTGGAGGGTGTTGCGGCGCAGTCCCGGTGCTCCGCCAGATCGCGAGCGTTGATGTGCACGTTCACGTGCGGACGCTGACCACCATCGGTGCCGGTCTTGGCGCAATCGAGATAGCGGCGGATCAGTTCGGTGAACCCGTCGGCCGTGCGTTTCGCCGCCGACCGGGCATCGGGGGTTCCGTCCGGTGCCGGGGTGGGCATCGTCAGATTCGACAACGCAGACAACAGCATTTCGCCGGTGAGGGCGTCGAAATCACCGCGCATCACCACTCGACCGTTCAATGTCGACGCGATCCGCAACTCGTTCCGGTCGACGTCTTCGGCGGGTGGAATCTCATCCGATTCGAACAACCGCTCCAAGGTCGCGATCACGTTCCGCACCTTCGTGGTCGTGGACTCGACACCGGATGCAGCAGCCAACAGTAGGTCGATGCACTTCGGTAGCGCCTCCTCCGGCATGCCTTTCGGTGGTGATTCGCAGAACGCCACGATCAACACGGCATGCTCGAACGAGCAATCCCCGCCATCGAACCGAGCAGCCACCGCAGGAAACGGCCGCAAAGCCGCACCCAATGCGGCGATCTTCTTCCCGTCCCGAACCTGCAGCATCGTGTTGGCCGCCAACCACGAACCGACCCCGCGGCTGGCGATCACCTGATCATCCGGGCGCATCGAGAGTTCGTCGACCACCGCCACTCGAACGGCTTCCAGGCGCAGAATCTCCGCACTCGCCGACACCGCAGCAGCGCGCAACTCGGCAGCAGGTAACTGCCACAGACGTCCGCGTAACCCCACCGCAGAACCCGAAACCACGTCCGACAACAAGACACTCATTGAATCCCCCGATCCCCTCCCCAAATCATACTCGAACATGCGTTCGAGTCAATACCTCGCTACCAGCGCAAATAAGAGCAGGGAATAGTTCGACCGTCGCACGCGTATTATTTGAGTAAGCAATACTTGCGGTCGCAAATAAATGGAGGGCGTCACCGATGACAACTGATGAACACGTACGTGGTCGTGTGTGGCGCGACCTCGTCGTCTCCCACAGCGTCATCCTCGGCAAGATGGAGGCGGACCTTCGAACCACCACCGGGCTCACCCTTGGCCAGTACGACGTTCTGCTCCGACTGCACGAAGCTCCGGGAAACACGATCCGAATGGGCGATCTGGCCGAACTGGTCCTGGTCACCACCAGTGGCGTGACGCGCGTCGTCGATCGATTGGTCGAGGCCGGATTAGTGGAGCGTGTTAGACCGGACAACGATCGACGCGTCGTGACGGTATCGATGACGCCTGCGGGCAAGAAGACGCTTCGAAAAGCGTCCGCCATACACACGCGAGGGATCGCCGAATACTTCTCCGATCTCATTGAAACCGAGGAGCTTCCGGTACTCGAACGCTTCTTCTTCCGACTTGCCACACATCACACGAATCAAGGCGGCGCATGCGATGCGCACGTAGAACAACTCTCCATCACCCCCACGAACAGATAGCGAGAAACAACATGGCTTTCGAATTGGGCGTCTACCATTTCGGTGAACTCACCCCAGATCCCACTACCGGCGCGATGATGAATCCCGGTGTCCACCTTCGTCATTTGGTGGAGCAGGCAACCGTTGCCGATCAGGTTGGACTCGATGCCTTCGGCGTCGGCGAGCACCATCGCACCGACTTCGCAGTCTCAGCCCCTGCCGTTGTGCTCGCGGCAATGGCTCAGGCTACCGACAACATCAAGCTGTCCAGCGCCGTAACCGTACTCAGTTCCGATGATCCCGTACGTGTGTTCCAACAGTTCGCGACAGTCGACCTGCTTTCCGAAGGTCGTGCCGAGATCATTGCCGGCCGAGGTTCGTACACGGAGTCATTTCCGCTCTTCGGGTACGACTTGTCCCAGTACAACGAACTCTTCGCCGAAAAGCTTGATCTACTACTGAAACTGCGCGACGAGAACCCGATCAACTGGGAAGGACAACTTCGCCCACCACTGATCGACGGTGACGTGACGCCCCGCCCGGACCGTCAGATTCCGGTGTGGATCGCAGTCGGAGGTACTCCGGCCTCTGTCGTCCGTGCCGCGAAACTGGGCCTGCCCCTCTCACTGGCCATCATCGGTGGAAGTTACCAACAGTTCGAACCGTTCGTCGATCTGTACCGCAGGGCTGCAGCGGAGTTCGGACACGATCCGAAGAAACTGGCTGTCTCGATTGCTTCGCCAGGATTTGTCGATACCTCGAAGCAAACAGCACTCGACACGTCGTACCCGTACTTCCAGGCCGGGTGGATGCAGAATCATCATCAGCGCGGAAACGGAGTTCCCATGCCGCGCAGGGCATATGAAGCGCAGGCAACCACCGCGGGTGCGTTCTTCCTCGGCGGCCCGCAGGAAATCATCGACAAGACGATGGCGCAGTACGAACTGTTCCATCATGACCGCATCATGATCCAGATGGGGTTCGGCAACGTGCCACAGAAGGACATGCTGCGTGCGATCGAGATCCTCGGCACCGAAGTAGCCCCCGTTGTGCGTAAGGAAATCGAATCACTGAAGTCGTCCCAAGAATAGGAGTTTCGATGAGCACACCGCTCAAAATTGTTGCCGTTGTCGGCAACCTCCAAAAACCCTCCAAGACTCGTGCCCTCGTCGACCTGATCGTCGAAACCTTGGGAGACTTCGAGCAGATCGACACACGAGTTTTCGAGATCGTGGATCTGATTCCAGGTCTTGCATCTGCTCTGGATCGCGATCACGTCGACTCAGTGACCGCCGACGCGCTGGCAGCAGTCGAGTCCGCCGATATCATCATCGCGGCGTCACCGGTGTTCCGCGGTTCGTACACGGGAATGTTCAAGCATTTTTTCGATCTCGTCGACCAGTACGCGCTTGCCAACACTCCGGTGATTCTTGCCGCTACAGGTGGTAGCGACCGCCATGCTCTCGTGTTGGATCATGCCCTGCGGCCACTGTTCGCTTTCTTCCAAGCGCTGACCGCTCCGGTCGGAATCTATCTCAGCTCAGGTGATTTCGACGGAACGACCATCCTCAATCCCGAGGTATTCGAACGTATCGAGATGGCAGCAAAGGACGTCCTGCCGGTAGCCAGGATGCTCGCGGAGCGGCATCGAGTTGCGCTGACGTGAACGCCCCTCGTCTGCACAACAATGACCCGGAACCACCACCAGCGGTCCCGACTGGCAATGCGGCTGATCCAGCACACTTACGCCGCTGATCCACATCGCATCACCGAACACCGTTTTTCAGTGATTCTTCAGCTCCATCGCAGTAGCGTCGAAAGGGCCACCTCATGTCAGGAGCCCCCCATGACCACCCCGGATCAACCCACTGTCCAGCAATCCGTTCCTCAGCACCCGATTCGACCACCCGTCAATGCGGGCTGGGCAGTGGTCTCGCTGCTGTTCTTCTGGCCGCTTTCCTTCTCCGCTTTCACGCACGCCTTCAACGTGTATCCGCTGTGGGCTGACGGCGATGTGGCCGGGTCGCGGTATGCGTCCGATCGAGTGAAACGGCTCGGTCAGATCTCGCTGTGGATCGCAGGCGGCCTACTACTCCTGGTCTGCATCCTGTACGCGATTGCGGCAATCGTGTGGTTCGCCAACGGTGGCCACGATTACGGTCCGCGGCGTATGCGCTGAACAGCCACCCTGGACAACCACACCACCAGGACATCACCTCATCAATCGATCGACGAACTCCATGGTCTGGTCCATCGAAGCGACCGTCGTTTGACCGTGGCTGATTCCGGCGAGTTCTTGATACTCGAACTGCGTTCCCCGCGAACGCATGTCGACCAGTTGCGCCCAGGTAAGGGCGACAGGAACCGTTGTGTCCGACACGCTCTGCACCACGCGCAGTGGACGGTCGTAGCCGTCGACCGGCACCTGCATCATCTCGCGGAACAGGTCGTACATGCGCGGCGTCCATACTGACCGAGAAAACAACGAGCTCAACTGGATTCGTTCGGCTCGAATGTGTCGGCCGAGATCTCCGGCGCACAGTGTCCGAGCCTTTTCCATCCACTCGATCCCCTGCGGCGAGAGAACCTCGCGAATGTTCTCTTCGGGTCGTTGATCGTCGATCCCAGCCAGGACGTACAGCGCATATCCCACCAGCCCGGTGATACCGATGTCGGGAAACAGCGGGCCGCCCAACGGAAACAGCCCTTCCATGTGTGTGGGGCCTGCGACGACAACCGAGCCACGGAAATCCAATTCCGGCGCACGAGTGGTGGCATCGTGTCCCGCGAAGTACGCCGCATGACCACCTTCGGACAAACCCGCGACCATCCACCGCGGACTCAGCACATTGCCGTACAACTCGTGCGCGGCCCGCACGATGTCGACGGCATTCGCGCCGGCGGCATGTCCGTCGAGATAGGCCAGCACCCCGTCGGTACCAACTCCCGAGTAGTCGGTAGCGCCCACCGCGTCCCCCTGCTCCAACCAGCGTTCGATCGGTTCGATCTCGCCCGGACCGAATCCGGTCGACGAGGGTGCACACTGATCCGCACTGCCCAAAGTTCCGTGGGCATAGGAGATGACGGGCCAACCGCCCGCCGGTGGGGCGCCTTCCGGCAGAAACACGGACCCTGACGACTCTCCCCATCTGTCAGCGGTACGCAGAGTTCGATAAACGACCCGCTGCGTCTCACCGGCGCCGACTGGAAACACTGCGGCCGAGAGTTCGCCATAGGACTCCAGCGCGCCCGCGACTTCCGGTTCGTCCGCCGTCGCCACTGCAACACCTGACCCCCACCCGAGACCCGACAACAGAATGCTCGCCACCACGGCCGCAACAGAGGTTCTACCCGAACGACTCACCACGCCAACCCCTCCCGACCTATGCAGAGCATGATGTCGATATGCAGATCATCATCACCGGTCACAGCCTGCCCGGACGTGAGTGTTCCGAAACCGCAACCTTCGAAGAGCGCAGCAACATCCACGTCGGCGTTCAGCGCCGAGGCAAGCCACACGAAATCCTCGACCTCGTACCGGGAGATACCGAGACAGTGCGATGGGAACTGACAGCGAGTCTGGAGCGAAAGTCCGGTGCCTGGGACTTACTCGGTCCATACATCCAGGGTCCACCTCGCGGACGCTTCATCTACCTGTCCTGGGTGACGGTATCCGATGACCAGACGTTCGAGATGTTTCGGCGCGCAAAGCTGATGCTCGACGCGATCCCCGAGCACATCGCCGAGGAGGCCGACGCTTCCGGCATGCTCCACGGAGACCTCGGCCTCACCGACGCCGCAGGTAAACCACTGTGTGCGGCTATCCGACCGCCGACGATCACATGGTCATCCTCGCCTTACTGAGCATCGTTCAGTAGTGTGGAGATCGAACACTTAGTCTGCCCGGTGGCCCCACACGATCGATACGGAGTCCGAACTGATGAGCACCGAACACCTCGATGTCCTGATCGTCGGCGCCGGCTTGTCCGGCATCGGTGCTGCGTATCGACTCCAGACCGAGCTTCCCGGCAAGTCGTACGCAATCCTCGAGGCCCGTGCGAACAGTGGCGGAACCTGGGACCTCTTCAAATACCCTGGCATCCGATCGGATTCCGACATGTTCACGCTCGGCTACCCGTTTCGGCCGTGGACAGATGCCAAAGCAATCGCCGACGGTGATTCGATCCTCCGGTACGTGCGCGACACCGCGCGAGAGAACGGGATCGACAAGAAGATTCGGTACAACCGGAAGGTGACGGCCGCATCATGGTCGTCGGCGGACTCGACGTGGTCAGTCACGGTCACGACCGGCGACGAAGACGAAACATTGACCTGCAATTTCCTCTATCTCTGCAGCGGTTACTACAGCTACGAGGGCGGATACACCCCCGACTTCCCCGGACGTGAATCGTTTGCCGGCGAGGTTGCGCACCCGCAGTTCTGGCCCGAAGAACTCGATTACTCCGACAAGAAGGTCGTTGTGATCGGAAGCGGCGCCACCGCAGTCACTTTGGTCCCCACGATGTCACGGGACGCAAGCCACGTCACGATGCTCCAGCGATCACCGACATACATTCTGGCTCTGCCGTCCAGCGACAAATTATCGGACACCATTCGCGCAGTACTGCCGAATCAACTCGCGCACAGCATCGCTCGATGGAAGAGCATCGTAGTGAACCTGAGTTTCTACCAACTGTGCCGGCGCAGTCCGGCGCGTGCAAAGCGGTTGCTGAACCTCGCGATCAGTCGCCAACTCCCGGAAGAGATCCCACTCGATCCTCACTTCACACCCACCTACGATCCCTGGGATCAACGCTTGTGCGTCGTACCGGACGGCGATTTGTTCAAAGCCCTCCGATCGGGCAAGGCCTCGATCGAGACCGATCGCATCGACACTTTCACCGAGACCGGAATTCGTCTCGCGTCAGGTCGCGAACTCGAAGCTGACATCATCGTCACTGCAACAGGATTGAAGATGGAAGCGTGCGGCGGGATGTCGATCGAAGTGGACGGCGAACCCGTCACCCTCGGTGATCGTTACGTCTACAAGGGCATGATGATCAGCGACGTACCGAACTTCGCGATGTGCGTCGGCTACACCAACGCCTCGTGGACTCTGCGAGCAGATCTCACGTCGATGTACGTCTGCCGACTGCTGACGGAGATGGACAAGCGCGGCTATTCGAAGTGCGTGCCGCACGCGAGCGAAGAGATGGACCAGCGGCCGATCCTGGACCTGGCGTCGGGGTACGTCATGCGTGCTGTGGAACAGTTCCCGAAGCAGGGATCGAAGTCACCGTGGAACATGCGTCAGAACTACATCCTTGATCGTCTTCACTCGACGTTCGGGAGCATCAACGACCACATGACGTTCTCGAAGGCGCCAGCTCGACATTCGACACCGGTACCGAGCAAGAGTTGAGCGGACCACGAACAACCAGGTAGAGCAATCGGGCGAAGCCACCAATCGATCCGACGACAAAGAACACACCCGAACCTGCGACTACTGCACAGAGCGCACCGAGAACGATGATCGCCGACGCCTCTACCATTCGACCGGCGGACTCCGATCCGAGAACGTGTATTTCATCAACTCCTTCGTCCATAAAACTATTTTCAGCCAACCGTCCAGCCGGTTTGTAGGGACTTTAGTCGCGAGTCGGATCAAAATGGACTCATAATTGCAGGTCAAGCGTTCAGTTGGCCATTCCGGCCGGATGATCTCCAGTCCGTTCCGTTGTGATGGTCGGCAACAGAGTGCTGGTCGAATACATGGACGATTCACGAATCGACACGGTCGTATCAAATCTCCGTGCCTCTCCACCCACTCTTACGCAGGGTGTGGCCCAGCAGCGTGACCACCAGTGAAAACATCGGCAGGGCAATGATCACCCTCGCGGCAAACACCCCCGATCTTCCCGGCCGCGTCCTTCGCAGCGACAAGATCAACGAACTCGCGCAGGCCTGACAGCTTGACCTCGAAAGACGAAACCGCGGGCGACGAGTTCCAACGCCACGGCCACCGAGCAGGTTTGTGCCAACAACAACCCTGCCAATACAAGAATTTGCACAGCACCGGCCTGAACGGCCGATCCCGTCGCGAGCAACACACCGACAAAGGCTCCGGGCAATGTCACGAGGCCGACGGTGCGCGTCTGGTCGACTCCAGGCAGCAGAGCATCGGAGGCAGCGGTGCGGGCTACCTCCCACCGCGCATCTCGTTGGGAAAATCCAAGGCTCAGTGCTGCTTCCACTTCCCCGTACCGGTCGTCGACGGCGTCGAGTCCGCGTTTGGCTGCCATCGATGTTGCAGTCATCGCGCCACCCAGAACAATGCCGCCGATCGGCACCAGAGCGACGCCTTGCAGCGGAACCACTCCGGACAGCAGCATCAGTGGCAGAACCACACCGATTCCCGACGCCAACGCGATGGTCAGCCAAACTCCGGACGTCCCCGCGTTCGAGCGGCGTGCCGCGGTGAAAGACGCTGCAACGAACATGCCGACGAGCACGAGGAGCGCCGACCAGATGTGGGCCAAGGCGGCGGCAAGGATCAACGAAATCGCAGCCAACTGAAGAGCGCCACGAGCGAGGGCACCGGGGACCACCCGAACGCTACCGAGATAGGTGAATCGGTAGACGAGCGTGGCGACAAGTGCCATGACGATGCAGAGCACAGCCAGACGGATGCCGGAGTCGGCTATCGAAAGGCTCATGGGTCTCAGTGTTCCCTACGAGCCGAGTCCGATCCGAATTCGAGAACCGCTCAGAACACCCAACCGCGAAGGGCGACGAATCGCAGGCCACCGACAATTCCGCTCACGGCGATCACAAGCCCGGCTTGAAGAAGCCCGTCGGCGCCCGGGAGAAGGAAGCCGAGCGCACTGATGGCGGCAGAACTGGCGATCAACCCGACCAGTGCGAGTCCACCGCCTTCCCACTGCGCGGTGAACCAGTTGACGCGATCCGCGGCGTGGAAGGTGAGCCGGCGATGCAGCTCATTGGCCAGAATGGTGCTCAAGACCGCACCAACCGCGTTGGCGACCAGCGCTCCGTCACTGCGCAGCGCCAGAAAAGCGGCAAAGTACAAGATGTTGCTGGCTCCGCCGACGAGGGCAAAACGAACGAGCTGAGCAAAGGCGCCGTCGCCGGCAAGGGCGCGAAGCCTCGTTGCCGCGAAACCTGCACTCCGCGTACCCACCATCGAGATCGGATTGCTCCCGACCCAGATGTCAGACGTGCTCATATCGGCTTCTCTCATACGGACAATCGGAACCACACGTTCCGCTTAGCAATATAGCACTAACGGAATCGATCATTCCGCTTAGTGCCGTAGACTGTGAGGATGCCGACAACACACCCCGAGGCTTCTCATGCGGGGACCTCGGCCGACTGCTCACAGCCGCGCCTTCGGTCCGACGCCAAGGCCAACCTCGAGCGCATCCTCAACTCCGCTCGAGAGGTGTTCGCTGCCCAAGGACTCGACGCCACGCTGGCGGACGTCGCGAAGCACGCCGGCGTCGGCGTCGGCACCGTCTATCGCCGGTTCGCCAGCAAGGACGAACTGATCCAGGCACTGTTCGACACGCGGTGTTCCGAGATCGAAACGATCGCCGCCACCGCCCGAGAGATGCCCGACGCCTGGGAAGGTCTTGTCTACTTTCTCGACGTGATCTCTCTGCGCATGGCAGACAACCGCGGATTCGGCGATCTCCTGATGGACGGACGCTTCACGTCCGACACCTTCGCTCGCGCGCGCGCCGGGATCGCTCGACACACTGCGGTACTTGTCAATCGCGCCAAGGAACAGGGCACCCTGCGCAGCGACTTCGAAGTCAACGACATTCCGCTTCTCATGCAGGTCGTCAAGATGGCCCAGAAGTTCGGTGGCGACGAGGCCCCTCAGGCTTACCGCCGCGCACTCGGGTTCATGATCGACGGACTCTGCGCGTCCCGCACCGACCATCGGGAACTGCCCGTGCCGGCGCTGTCCTCCGAGCAACTCGATCACGTCCTTCATCGGTTTCAGGCAACGCCCGGGAAGAACTGCTGAGTCGATTTCGGGGTCGACGCCATTGCGGCGTCGACCCCGAAATTTGCTGTCAGTGGGCGATTACCGGTTCACCTTCCGGCGAATCCGGAAGCAGTCCACTCCGAAGAACCAGTCCGGTCAAGACCGCACCGACCGCGAATATGCCTGCGGCCCAATAGAACGTCGTGGTGTAACTCTCGACGGCGGACTGCGCCTGAGTCAGCGGATTCATCTCGCGGCCCACCAGGTAGTTGGTGGAAGCCGAGGCGGCAATCGTGCTGAGCAGTGCAGTTCCGATCGAGCCGCCCACCTGCTGCATCGTGTTGACCGTGGCAGATGCGACGCCGGCATCTTCGTGATGCACGCCTGAAGTTGCTCCCTGCATCGACGGGGCGAAAATGCTGCCCATGCCGAGTCCGGTGACGACGAGCCCCGGCAGAATGTGTACTGTATAGGTGCTGTCCACGGAAATCTGGGCCAGCAGCGTCATTCCGATCGCCGCGATGACCATTCCGCTCACGATCAGCACTCGCGGACCGACGCGCGGCAGCAAAACCGCTGTCGAAAGCGTTGCCGCTGTCACGATTCCGAACACCATCGGCATGAATGCGAGGCCGGTCATGATCGGGCTGTACCCGAGGATCAGCTGCATGTAGTACGTCAGGAACAGGAAGACTGCGAACATGCCTGCGCCGGAAAGGAAGATCGCCAGGTACGAGCCAGCCCGGATTCGGTCGAGGACCACCCGCAGCGGAAGAAGTGGGTGCTCGGACTTGGTCTGCCAGTAGATGAACGCCGCCATGAACACGACGCCGGCAACGAGCCACGAGATAGTGGGAGTTGCACTCCACCCGTCCGACTCGGCCTTCGAGAATCCGAAGACGATGCTGAACAAGCTGATCGACACCAGGATCGTTCCGGGGATGTCGAGTTTGGGTCGCGAGTCACTGGTGTGCGGCGCGAGCAACAGGACTGCTCCGACCAGGGCGATCGCCGCGAAGAAGAGATTTACGAAGAGGCACCAGCGCCAGTCGACCCACTCGGTGAGTGCGCCGCCGAGCAGCAGTCCGATGGCGCCACCACCGCCGGCAACGGCACCGAAGATACCGAACGCCTTGGCACGCTCACCTGGATCCGTGAATGTCACGGACAGCAGCGACAGGGCTGCCGGGGCAAGGAGCGCACCGAATACGCCTTGGCCGGCACGAGCGGCAACAAGCATTTCGAAGTTGACGGCTGCGCCACCGATGGCGGAAGCGACTG
>NZ_LVCT01000450.1:0-21574 GCF_001647205.1 Rhodococcus sp. EPR-134 | reverse complement strand
ACTCCAGTGAGCGCTGCGCAGCAGGCAGCGCGATGTTGACGATGGTGGCATCCAAGACCACCATCAGCTGCGCAATTCCCAGAACCGCGAGAACCAGCCACCGCTTTGCGTGGTTGTCCCCTGAAGGCGCTGAGGACTGCTCGAATTCAGTCCGTTCAGCAATGTCTGACATAGTCCCTCGCCCAACCTATGCGGAGATGGCTTCTCCGGTTAGCAAAAACGCTACACGAAAACGGAGAGGCTGTCTCCACTTGGCGGGTAGAGTGGGGACATGAGTACCGCAATGGAGCGCCCCCTTCGCGCCGATGCTGCACGTAATCGGCAGTTGATCATCGACGCCGCACGTGAATTGTTCGCCGAAGAAGGGATCGACGTCACACTCGACGACGTCGCCCGGCACGCGGGGGTCGGCGTCGGAACGGTCTATCGGCGGTTCGCCAGCAAAGAAGAATTGATCGACGGAGTCTTCCAGCAGAACTTCGCCGACATGGCAGCGGCCGCGGACGCGTCACTTGCCAATCCGGATCCGTGGGACGGACTTGTCACCTTTGCCGAATTCGCCTGCAGCCGTATGTCGGTCAACCGCGGACTCAAAGACGTCCTGAACGGAACCGACGAGGGATGCGAGCAAGTCGCATGCCAACGATCCATCATCGAACCGTCGGTCGAGAGGATCTTCTACCGGGCCCAGGAGGCCGGGATGCTGCGCACCGACGCCGTACCGACGGACCTGTTCGGCCTCATCTTCATGGTGGGCGCAGTCACCGAATTTGCTCAGCCCGTCAACCCGACCGTGTGGCGTCGATACCTCTCGGTAATGCTCGACGGCCTACGCACGGAGGGCTTGCACCGTGACGCACTGCCCCTTCCTCCACTGAGTTCGGAGGAATTGCACGAGGCCAAGCAATGCCTGAAAGACCGCCGCCGTTGAGCGGTTCGGTCAGATCTGCTCACGAGGAATGAAAATCCACATCACGATGTAGATCAGAAACTGCGGGCCGGGCAGCAGGCACGAGAGTACGAACAGCAAGCGGACAGTCGACGACTTCCAACCGAAGTACCGAGCGATTCCGGCGCACACCCCACCGAACATTGCTCCCGAGCGGGCGCGGGTGAGCTTGCGGGTATTCATCGGGGAGGTCATGTGTTGTTTCCTTTCAACGGAACTCGCGGTTCATCCGCGTCGACCTCCACTATCCGCTGCCGATCCACCTGTGCGCATCAGGCCATGGACCCATCTTTTCCGACGCGGTGTGTCCTCAGGTACGAGTCCGTCCCCGCGTCGGACTCAGGGTTCTCCCCCACACCCCGGCCTCGGACCTCAGCCTCGCACCTCAGCAGGGAAACATGCGTCGAAGCCGTTTCGGAGCCGCAAAAGGTTGCCAGTTGTCGACGTCCTGCGCCAGACGATCGGCAACGGTCCACAACGCCGACGGGTTGTGGGTCAACCCCATGTGACTGCCTTGCACCGCAATGCTTTCCGACAGGCCTGCCGAGGTTTCACAGCACGCTTGCCATGGAACGATACCGTCGTGCCTGGAGTAGACCGACGTGGCGGGAACGGAAATAGGCGATCCCTGTTCGGATTCGATGCCGTCGACCGGAGGCAGTATCGCGTGATTGCCGGACAAACGAGCGTAGAGAGATCCGACTCTCGTCTGCTCCAGACTGGTGAGACCGAAAGGACTTCCCAGTGTCACTACCTGACGCACCGAATCCGGCAGGTCCCTCGCCAGCTTTCGAGCGTAGATACCGCCCAGACTCCAGCCAATTACCGACACCTTCTGCTCGTATCGATCTGCTACCTCGGCCAATGCGGCAGGCAGTCCGTCGACCACCGTCGCCGTCGGACCGGTGTTCAGACCCAGATTCCAACCGTGAACCCGGTATCCGAGAAAGCTGAGGTATGTCCTCAAGGCGAGAGTCGAAACGTCCGAAGTCAGCAATCCGGGGAGAACGAGGACCGGATGCCCGTCCCCACGCGGCGATCGAAGCAACCAAGGAGCCGCGAGAAGCAGTGAAGCGATGTCGACCAGTCCGCGCGTCGGCTCGCTCAGACACATCGCCAAGGATGGTGGCCCCGGAACGAGTGGGTCGACTTCACGAATCAGCGTCGATCGCTGCGCCCAATCGAATTCGGTCTCCGCGAAATCGATCGCCGAGACTTCCGCAACTACGGACACCTGAACTCCTGTCGGCCGGTGCCCTCGTCGGGGCGTGTGGTGGGGCGGTTCCGCGAGCTGTGTGCTCAACCCGCGGAACCTTGTCCTCATCCACCACCGGTAGCGAACCAGGACCCGTTCTGCCCACAGATTCGTGACCAAAGGCCTCTCGACCACACGAACACTGTGTGATCCAGAACACTAGTTTTGGCTACGTTGCATCTACGTTGCGTAGATGTTTCGTCGCTTCCTACGAGATTTCGTCCCACAGAAGCGCGACCCACGCGGTCGCGGCGCCGGCGTCCTAGCGAGCGCTCAGTTCGAGCAACTCTCGGGTGGCAGATTTTCGGCGGCCCACGTTGTCAGTTCACTGAGAGCGGGGAGCAGCGCCTGCCCCGACGCTGTGAGTTCGTACTCCACGGCGATGGGCGGACCTGCATCGACGCTCCTCGTCACCAGGCCTGCCCCTGCCAACTCCGTCAGGCGTTCCGAGAGCACCGAATCACTGATCCCGCCCACCGCGCGCTTGAGTTCGGAGAATCCCGCCGGCCCGTTCAGCAGCGTGCCGAGAATGACGCCGTTCCACCGTTTGCCCAGGAAGCCGAACGCGCGGGCCAGAGCCCCGTCACATGCGCGGGGCTCGTGTCCCGCTTCGCTCTTGCTTGCCACCCCACCATCCTAGCCACAGTGCTAACGTATCCGTAGGCACTATTTTTTTACTAGCAACTAGCTTTACCGGGTGATGCTCGGTCGAGCTACCACGGAACGGAAACCCCCGATGTCTCTCGACGCAGCCACGCCATTCACCGCCCAGCAACTCGACGAAGCCGGCCGCGAACTCCTCTTCACTGCGGCTCGCACCGCCAACTCCTTCTCGAACGAACCTGTGACCGACGACGAACTGACTGCGATCTGGGAGCTCGCGAAGTGGGCACCGACCGCGGCCAACACCAATCCGCTACGTGTGCTGTTCGTCCGTACCGAGGAAGGCAAAGCACGCCTCGTCGAGCACATGGCAGACGGCAACAAAGCCAAGACCGAGGCCGCTCCTGCAGTTGCCGTTCTGGCGGTGGACACCGAGTTCTACAAGCACATCCCCAACCTGTTCCCCATTCGCCCGGAGATGAAGGACTACTTCGAATCCGACGAGGCTGCCGCCAGTTCGACGAGTCGGTTCAATGCCGCACTTCAGGCCGGCTATGTGATCCTCGCGATTCGCGCACAGGGTCTGGTCGCCGGCCCGATGGCCGGGTTCGACGCCGACGGCATCGACGGCGAATTCTTCGCAGACGGACGTTTCAAGACGATCCTCGTGGTGAACATCGGCCATCCCGGTGAGAACCCCTGGTTCGATCGTCTGCCGCGCCTCTCCGATGAGGATGTGCTCAGCTGGGCCTGAGGCCAATTCGGACAAATCAAGCAATGCGGGAGAGTTCTGCGGAACTCTCCCGCTTTGCCATCTCCAGCGCGTTTCAACTCTGCTCGCAGTGGGTACATACCCGCGTCTCGCAAAATCTCACGTCCAGAACAACATCCGACACGCTGCAATCGGAATTAGTTGCAGTATCTCAGTTTTTGGACGACAGTCGAGGGAAACCCCTCGGCCTACGGAGGCTGTGGGGAAAGCCCTTGTGCGCCGGTCGGTGTCGAGGGAAGACGTTCGAGCGAGCAGAAGTCCGAAGAAAGTGGGTTCGGAAATATGGGCGCGCTATGGGATTTTGTCGTTGCACGACGACAACAGTTGTTGACCGACTCGTACCTTCATGTTTCAGCAGTTATCCAGTCCGTGATCATCGCGACGATCGCCGCCGTGATCATCGGCATTCTCGTCTACCGGAGCCCGGCGGGATCCTCCATCGCTACGGCGTTGGCCAGCACGATCCTGACGGTTCCTTCATTCGCCCTCCTCGGACTGCTCATTCCGATTCTCGGTCTCGGCGTCGCTCCCACGATCACCGCGTTGATCTTGTATGCCCTGCTCCCGATCATTCGGAACACGATCATCGGTCTGGATGCAGTCAACCCGGCGATCACGGACGCAGCCCGCGGTGTCGGAATGAATCGCATGCACGTACTGAGTCGAATCGAGCTACCGATCGCGTGGCCGTCGATCCTCACCGGCATGCGGGTCAGTACACAGATGCTCATGGGCATCCTCGCCATCGCGGCGTACGCCAAAGGCCCTGGTCTGGGAAACCTGATCTTCTCCGGACTCTCGCGTGTCGGTAGCCCGAATGCTGTTCCGCAAGCGCTGGTCGGCACCGTACTGATCGTCATTCTCGCTCTGATTCTCGACGGAATCTACGTCGTCATCGGTCGTCTCACTACTTCGAAGGGGCTGCAATGACTGAAACCATTCCGTCTGACGTATCCACAGATCAGAAGGTATCCGGGGTCGAGATCGTCCTGGAGTCCGTCACCAAGCGGTACCCGGGCCAGAAAGCTGCAGCGGTGGACAATGTTTCGCTGACTGTTCCGGCCGGTGAAATCGTGGTCTTCGTCGGACCTTCGGGTTGCGGCAAGACGACGACGATGCGCATGATCAACCGCCTGATCGAACCTACCTCCGGCAAGATCACCATCGACGGCAAGGACGCGCTGTCGATCGACCCGGACAAGCTCCGCCGTGGCATCGGGTACTCGATCCAGCAGGCAGGCTTGTTCCCGCACTTCACGATTGCGAAGAACGTCGCGACTGTCCCGGGTCTGATCGGTTGGGACAAGAAACGTATCGCAGCGCGCACCGACGAGATGCTCGACCTCGTAGGCCTCGATCCCGATACCTATCGCGACCGCTACCCTCGCCAATTGTCCGGTGGGCAGCAACAGCGTGTGGGCGTGGCGCGGGCGCTGGCTGCCGATCCTCCGGTGCTGTTGATGGACGAACCTTTCGGTGCCGTCGATCCGATCACCCGCGGCCTGCTCCAGGACGAACTGATGCGTCTGCAGTCGGAGTTGGGTAAGACCATCGTCTTCGTCACGCACGATTTCAACGAGGCAGTCAAACTCGGTGACCGTATTGCCGTGCTGGGCAATCAATCCAGCATCATGCAGTACGACACTCCGGAAGCGATTCTCGCCAATCCCGCAAACGACATGGTCGCCGGATTTGTCGGGGCGGACGCCTCGCTCAAGCAGCTGACCCTGACACGCGTGCGCCAGATCAAACTCAAGCAGTGCCTCACCGCCCGCGAAACCGATTCGGTCGATGATTTGAGAACCGCACTCGCAGCGCGTAAGTGGAAGTGGGCCCTGATTCTCGATCAGCGCGGACGGCCGCTTCGCTGGGTCTCGCCCGGCCACCTCGCCCATGCGTCGACTCTTCGAGGTGTCGGTAACGAGATCGGCGAAGCCGTGTCCATCCAGTCCACCCTGCAGGATGCGTTGGAAGCTCTTCTCGCAGAGAGCAATGCGTCCACCGTGGTCACCGGACGGCGTGGCGAGTACGTCGGTCTCATCACCATCGACACACTGGTCAGCCATCTCTCCGAAATGCGCGAGGAGCATGCGCACGACCACGACGAAGAGCCAGACACCGAGAACGTCGAGGGTTGAACATGACTGCCACGACAGAGGAGCGCGTCTCCGCGCCTGAGATGGAACCGGACGCCCCCGATCTGGGTGCGGCCGAGAACGCCGCCACGCGCCGTGCGGAACGGATGCGACTGTATGTGCAGCCGGTCATCGTCCTGATCCTGGTTGCGGGCGTGTTGATCTGGGCATTCAGCCGAGATCTCAACGCGACGCAGAAGGCGAGCATCAACCTCGACAACATCGTCACTCTGACCTGGCAGCACGTACTGATCACCGCCGCCGTGGTCATCATCGTCGTCGCCATCGCGGTTCCACTCGGAACCCTGCTGACCAGGCCGAAATTCACCCGCCTGGCACCGTTCTTCGTGGGAATAGCCAACATCGGAGCCGCAGCGCCTGCCATCGGCCTGCTCGTGCTGTTCTATCTCGCGACAAGAACGACCGGCTTCTGGATCGGCGTGTTTCCCATTGCGTTCTATTCGTTGCTTCCGGTGCTGCGCAACACCATCCTCGGCTACCAGCAAGTGGACAAGACCTTGATCGATGCGGGGCGCGGGCAGGGAATGTCTTCGCTCACGGTCCTACGTCAACTCGAGTTCCCGATGGCCGTCCCGTACATCCTTGCAGGACTGCGTACTTCGCTCGTTCTGGCCGTCGGTACCGCGACGCTGTGCTTCCTGGTCAGTGCCGGCGGACTCGGCATTCTGATCGACACCGGATACAAGCTCCGCGACAACGTCACCCTCGTTGTCGGTGCCGTACTGGCGGTGTCGCTGGCCTTGCTGATCGACTGGCTCGGCGCGCTCGCCGAAACTTATCTCGGGCCCAAGGGATTGCGATGACCAAGACTTCGATCACCAGAACGTGGGGCTGGAAACTCGCGGTTGCCACGATCGGCCTCACACTTGTCGCTTCGTGTGGTCTCGAGTCCGGTGGCGCACTGCCCCTGGCCGTCGGCCCCGGCAGCATCGAGCCGGTTCCGGAGCTCGAGGGTGTGAAGATGACCGTCGGCTCCAAGGACTTCACCGAGCAGATCGTGCTCGGGTACGTCATCGAATTCGCGATGGCCGCTGCGGGCGCGGATGTTCGAGATCTCACGAACATCCAGGGCTCGAACAGCACCCGTGACGCACAGTTGAACGGCCAGATCGATCTTGCGTACGAATACACCGGAACCGGCTGGATCAACTACCTCGGCAACGAGACACCGCTTCCCGATTCGCAGGCGCAGTTCGAGGCCGTCCGCGATGCGGACCTTGCTGCGAACGACATGGTGTGGACCGATCCGGCGCCGATGAACAATACGTATGCATTGGCGATGAGCAAGGAGACCGCTGAGAAGACCGGTGTCAAGACCGTTTCCGACTACGCGAAGTTGGTCGAATCCGATCCCGGAGCTGCGGTGACGTGCGTCGAGACCGAGTTCAACGTCCGCCAGGACGGATATCCCGGCCTGGCAGCGAAATACGGTTTCGACGCCTCTCGTGCCCAACGCCAGATCCTGCAGACCGGCATCATCTACCAGGCGACAGCCGATGGCGATCAGTGCAAGTTCGGCGAGGTGTTCACCACCGACGGTCGCATCATCGCACTTGATCTCGTTCTGCTCGACGACGATCTCCAGTTCTTCCCGAAATACAATCCGGCACTGGTGATGAAAAAGGACTTCGCGGAAGCACATCCGCAGGTAGCAGAAGTCATGGCACCGATCTCGGAGCGACTGACCAACGAGGTGATGACCGAGCTCAACCGGCAGGTCGACGTCGACGGCAAGGAGCCGGCGGACGTGGCCCGCGACTGGCTGGTCTCGGAAGGCTTTGTCACGGCGCAGTGATCGGCTGACCGCAACCCAGCCGAGTAGTTACCGTTTGCGTCCGACGCAGAACACCCGCCGGAACGGAAAGAGCGTTCCGGCGGCTGTTGCGGGGTAGGCCTCCCTCAGCAGATCGGAATACTGACGCTCGAACTCCGGAGCGTCAGCTTCGCCGAGAACGTCGAGCACGGGTCGTAACCCCGTCCCCCGTACCCATCCGAGCACCGGGTCGGCACCTGCCAGCACGTGTACGTACGTCGTCTCCCAGGCGTCGACGTCGAATCCGTGTTCTTGGAGACGCTGCGCGTACTGAACTGGACTGTCGACGCCTTCCGGGCCGCGTAGGACGCCACCCAGTCGCTCACTCCATTCCGCTGATTCCGCGAGATCTCGCATGAGCGCATGGGACGGAGCATCGAAGTTACCCGGCACCTGCCACGCCAGCCACGATCCGGATTCCAGGGTGTCCGCCCACTGGTCGATCAGCTCGCGATGGCTCGGAACCCACTGCAATGCAGCGTTACTGACGACCACGTCGTAACCGGTGGCGTCGAAGGACATGATGTCCCCCAACTCGACGGTGACGTTTCCCGGTAGGTCTGTAGGGGCCTGCGCGACCATTTCGGGAGACGAGTCGAATCCGGATACCGAGGCGTCCGGCCATCTTTCCCCGAGCATCGCGGTCAGGGTGCCTGATCCGCAGCCGAGGTCGGCTACCCGCGTCGGGTCTTCGGTGGCCACCCGTGACACCAGGTCCACGAACGGGCGTGACCGCTCACCCGAATAGCGGCCGTAGACTTCGGGATTCCACGTGACAGTGCGCATGAACCCATCCTGCACCCTGTTCCTGAGAATTGCCGCCCGTCAGATCTCGCTCTTCACGATCCGGCCATTCGAAAATCACCGACGCGGCACCACGGTGGACACTACGTTCGGCAACCTCGACCAGTCCGCGGTGATGTAACTTGCGTGCTGCCCGGCCAACAGGTCGAGACGCTCGCTCGCCTCGGTTTCGGTGGCATGGGTTCCGTCGATCTGCGGAGCGACCTTGTGCGCGTCGGTCATGACGAGCAGGTAGCCGCGATCGTGGTACCAACTCGGATCCACGACTCCGGCGGTGTAGTCGAGAGCGTCACCGTCGAAGATCACGAACCACGGACGGATCCCCGGGTCGGTATAGCGGTCGAGACGTGGGTCTCCCGGTGATGCACGGTGAACAGCGGGAAAGGCGGCGCCGAGTTCGACGAGCCCGGCGGAGGACAGATCTCGCAGGTGCGTCGCATACTGCCGGTCCGTCCACTCCGTATCGAGAGGGTTTCCCTCCTCGATCGTTCCCGGTATCAGCTCGAACAGAAATTTCCCGGTCATTTCGGAATTGCTCGGCCATCCACGCTCGGTGACGGCGGCATCCGGGGTGGAGTAGGACTCCCCCATCAGATCGGCCGGCGTGAAAACCGCGTCTCCGAGAGTCCCGAGAATCAGGGCGTCGAGATCCGCGGGCCCACGTCCGTACCCGGCAGTGAACCCGTCCTTGATTTCCAACTTGATCATCACCGGCGGATGCTCGGGATTGGCCTCGTGCCACGCCCGCATATCTGCCAGGCATCCACGGAATCCCTGATCTCGTAGACCGCTTCGCAACCCGGATGCGTCCTGAGCGCCGACGCAGTTGCTGTCGCTCGCCACCGGATTCATGTGCGACACACGCCAGTCCGGACCGCCTCCGTTGGTCCACAAGTCCAGCTCGAGCAACGACGCCCCGGAATCCAAAGCGTCGGCGAAGTACGAAAACGTCGCCTTCTCGTAGGAATTGAAGTACGAAAACGTCGCCTTCTCGTAGGAATTGTGGACCCCGACTGACGTGGTCTCGGAAAACGAGCGCACTTGGTTCGTAGTCGTTTCGGCGCCGGCAGAGGGCGCCGAGACGACCGCCACGAACGCACTCATACCGGCTACCAGGATTGCTCGCATGTTCGACACTCTCGCAGAAATCACCCCACGGCAGGATGGAATCGTCAGAGTTAACTGGACAATCGTCTAGATTGCACCGGAGTGGGGCATGATTTCAGGCGGTGAGTGAGGGCAATTGTCAGGCCAATAGCATCAGTGCCGGAACTGATCCGAGTCAGAGCACTCGCCGCACACTCGCAGGAGGAATCGCATGCAGCTGACTCAATTCGTTCACCGATCCCTACGAGCGTCGCCCGAAGCGGTGATGACGATCTCCGATGGCCGAGTGCGCACGTCTCGCGAATCGGTCGACCGGATCAAGAGGCTCGCGGGCGGGCTGCAGACGTTAGGCCTGCGCACCGGTGACAGAGTCGCGATCTTGGCATCGAACTCCGACTACTACCACGAGGCGCTCCTGGCCTGCTGGTGGTTCGGAGCAGTGGCCAGTCCGGTCAATTCTCGCTGGAGCACGGCGGAAATCACATACGCCCTGGAAGATTCAGGGTCGACGGTATTACTCGTGGACGAGAATTTTGCTTCCGTCGGATCTACCCTTCGCGAGGCGTGTCCAGGCCTGACCACTGTCGTCTACTGCGGCAACGACCGAGTTCCGGACGGAATGCTCGACTACGAACAGGTGATCGCGGAGGCGATTCCGGTCGACGATCTGCGCGTCGGCGGCGACACGCTTGCACTACTCCTCTACACCGGCGGGACCACCGGAGTGCCGAAGGGCGTGATGATCAGCCATCAAGCGCTGATGACCTCGGCGCTGGGCACTCTCGCGGCAGGCGGCGTGGCAATCAGCAACGGAACGAACCTCGCGGTGAACCCTCTGTTTCACATTGCCGGGATCGTCGGATGGTTGGCTCAGTCGCTGATGGGTGGAACTCAGGTCTTCGTACCGAACTTCAGCCCACGGACGTTCCTCGAGGCCGTGGACCGCTATCGCCCGACAACCGTGGGTCTGGTGCCGACAATGCTCCAGATGTTGGTCGCCCACAAAAACGAAACGGGCGAAGACGCAACCACCTACGATCTGTCCAGCGTCAGGATCCTGAGATACGGCGCCTCGCCCATATCTCCGACGCTTCTCGGACAGGTCATGCAAATGTTCCCCAACAGTTCCTTCGCTCAGGGCTACGGGATGACTGAAACCGCGCACATCAGCATGCTGAGTCCAGCCGATCACCTCGAAGGTGGTGACCTCCTCCGCAGCGCTGGTCGCGCACTCCCTCATTGCGAGGTGAAAATCGTCGACCCGGCCGGCTCGGAACTCCCACCCGGCGAGGTGGGCGAAATCGTCACGTTCGGCAGCCACGTCATGCTCGGATACTGGAACAAACCGAAGGAGACCGCTGAAGTGCTCCGCAGCGGGTGGATGCATACCGGCGACGCGGGGTACCTCGACGCCCGCGGTTACCTGTTCATCGTCGATCGCATCAAGGACATGATCGTCACCGGTGGCGAGAACGTCTACTCCACCGAGGTCGAAAACGCTCTGGAACAACACGAATCCGTCGCGGCCTGTTCCGTGATCGGTCTGCCCGATGCCCAGTGGGGCGAGCGTGTCCATGCCGTGGTCGTCCTTCGGCATGGTTTCGACGCCGACGCCGACGAACTGCGCGCTCACGTGAAAACGCTGATAGCCGGATACAAATCTCCGCGCACTTTCCAATTCGTCGATGCATTGCCGCTGTCGGCAGCAGGCAAGGTGCTGAAGCGCGATCTTCGTTGCAACGCAACGTAATCCTTTACGACGGTCAGGATTACAGCTTCAATGTCGGTTCTGGGTCGGTGATCAAGCGGTGCAGTGACGGCGACGCCGCTACGGCCTCTCCTAGTTGCGTCGCACTCGCGATTTCGTCGCCGAACTCCGATCGCCAGGCGTGCAGTCGACGCGTCAGTTCTTGCAATCGGTATTCGCGGGTCATGCCGATTGCACCGTGTGCCTGGTGGGCGGCGCGGACGCTCACGAGCGCATTCTGCGAAACCACCAATTTGGTTGCGCTCACTTCGAAGTCGGCGTCGCCTCTGATGAGTGCATGTGCAGTGCGATCGACGGCCAGCGTGGACATCGAAGCCATCTGAGCAAGCGTCACGATATGCTGCTGGACTGCTTGAAACTGCGCGACGGGCCTACCGAATTGCACCCGGTCGGACACATAGCGCCGGGTCAACGTCGACGCCGACTCCATCGCTCCCGACATCTGCACCGAGCGCAAGAACGCGCCGAGCTTGCTGAGAATCCGGGCATCGACCGGGTTGTCGCCGTCAATGGTCCGCGCTTCGGAGAACGTCAGGCTCTCACGCGGTTGCCCCGCAAGATCCGTCCCGCCACCGATCTCGGCGTCGGAGATGTCAAGGAGTACGACGCGATCACCGAGAACTGCTGCCAGCACTGATGCAGCGCTACCCCACGGCACGTCGTGAAAGGTTCCCGAGAGAACACCGTCGTTGGTCCGGCGCACATCGTCGCGCGGCGAACCCGGGGCGACCGTTGCGATTCCGGAGGGCACGGGTAACCCGCCCGCTGTTGCCAGCCTGCCCGCGAGGTACGTCTCGGCGAGCGGCAGCGGCGCAGCGTGCCTCGCCGCCGCGCGCTGGACAGTCACGGCGTCGAGGAGCGAGCCACCGGAACCACCAACCGATTCGGGAAGACCGACCAGAGGTAACCCTAGTTCGACTGCCGCGCTCCATAATCCGGCGGGCAGACCGCCGATCTCCGCCTGCGCTACCACCTCGGTGCCGGACTTCTCGGCGAAAAATTGCTCGACCATCGATTCGAGGTCGGCGTCGAATGTGTACGCGTTGATCTGTGACCCCGAATTCATCGGTCCAACCCTTTCATGATCACGGTGCGGAGAATTTCGTTGGTACCGCCGCGAATCGACCACGACGGCGCCACCAGCACGGCCCGGGCGAGCAGCGACTCGTACGGATCGTCGGATGCAAGGTCCGGAGCCCGGCCGAGGTGCCGCGCGACGGTCGCAACACAGTCCTGTTCGAAGCGTGTTGCCATCTCCTTGATCAGCGCGGCCTCCGTGACCGGCGAGCGACCGGCGTCGACCATCCGTGCGATGGACAGCGACATCCCGCGAAAAGCCCAGCAGCGTGCGGTAATCGAGCCCAGATCGGCGAGGGCAGCTGGACCGCATTGCGCTGCTTGGTTGGCCGCGAAGTTCTCGAGGACCGGCATCAGCGACATCCAACGGTCGACGCCACCTCGCTCGAGTGCGAGTTCACCGGTGTTTTGTCCCCAGCCCGCTCCGACGTCTCCGAGGCGACGCGAATCCGGCACGAAAACATCCTGGAACGACACCTCGCAGAAGTCCTCACTACCGTCGATGAACGGAATGGGTGAGACGGTCAGACCCTCGCTGTCGCGATCGACGATCAGCTGAGTGAGACCGTTGTGCTTGTCTGCCGAGGTTCGAAGCAGGGCGAGTATGTGTGTGGCATGGAAGGCGCCGGTGGTCCAGATCTTGGTGCCGTTGACTTTCCAGCCACCATCGACACGTTCGGCGCGAGTGCGCACCGATGCCAGGTCCGAACCCGAGTCGGGCTCACTCATCCCGATCGAGAACGAGAACTCACCGCTCGCGATACCGGGAAGGAAGTACCGCTTCTGTTCTTCCGTGCCGTTGGCGGCGATGCTCGGACCCGACTGTCTGTCTCCGATCCAGTGATAGCCGACCGGCGCTCCCCGCGCGAGAAGTTCTTCGACGACGACCAATCGATCCACTGCTGACCGTCCGCCCCCGCCGTATTCCTTCGGCAGCGACATGCCGAGCCACCCACGTCGACCCAGATCTCGCGAGAACACCGGATCCACCGCCCCGGCCATCCCGAGTCCGAGCGAGTAGGTACCGGGGGTGAGTCGCTTGTCGAGGTACTCCCGCACTTCAGCCTGAAGAGCAAGCTCCTCGATCGTCAGTTCTGTTGCGTCGAAACGCATGACGTCTCCGATCAGTTTCGTGAGTCGATCCGCCGCCCGTGGCGCTTACCCGAATTTTTCATGCGCCCAGCAGCAGGGCGCAGCCGATCTCGAAGAGTCTGTCCGACAGGTCGTCGCGACGGCGAAGCCGGCCGATTCGGACGGCGTTCTCCACAACTGTCAAAGTGGCATTGACGGTGATCCTGGCGGTGGCGGACTCGAGGCCCGGACGGACTTCTTCGAGCATCTTGACCCATAGCGCGACGTACTCACGTTGATTCTGTTCACACGTGCGGCGGAACTTGTCCGGTAATTGGTCGAGTTCGCTGATCAACAACCCGATCAAATGACGCTCGTTGATCGCGAAATCGATATGTGCGGCAAGCAATCCGGACAGCGCGTCCTCCGGGCCGGTTGCGGCGCCGAGAGCCTGTGCAACGCCGAGCCGGCGACGCTCGCCGCCCCTCGAGACCGCGGAGATCAGCAGGTCGATCTTGGCATCGAAGTGGTTGTACACATTCGGGCCTGTCGTTCCTGCAGCCTCACCGATGTCCTCGGTATTGACTGCTTGATATCCACGCTCGTCGAACAGCCGAATTGCTTCGGTCAACAAGAGTTCACGTCTGGGTATCACAACGGGCAGGTGACCCGTTGCCGCCACGACTTTCACTTCTGAGCGACCCAGTTCCGCGTATGCAGCGCGGTCTGCCAACTCGACAAGCAGCAGTTCCATCTGACGCCTCGGCAAGGACACTCGATGCGAAGACACACTGTTGAAGACTGCGATGACAGCCCAGGCGAGCAGATAGCTGTCTTCCTCGTCGAGGTCGGGACGCTCAATTCGGATCAGCGCTGCATCGCGCGAAGCTGCACTCTTGAGGGTCGAACGCATTTCCTCACGTTGCTCGTCAGGCAGATAGCGTGCCTCTCGCTGCCACAGGAGCGACAGACCCCGACGTTTGGACACCGATGCCGCAAGTTCGGTGATCAGTGTTTTCAGATCCTCGGCACCTGCGACCCGATCGTAGAGCGATTCGATGCCTGCGTTGACCGCGGCGTAGAGGAGATCCGGCTTGTTCTTGAAGTGCCGATAGAGCGCAGGTGCCGTGATTCCAACTGCAGCAGCCACCTGAGCGACAGACACGTTGTGATAACCGTGCTCACGGAAAAGCTCACCTGCAGCCGCAAGAATCTGCTGCTTACGGTCGCGGGGCCTGCGTACGACCATCGTGACTCTCTCCTTCGCGGCAGCGGACACGCTCAGAGTACCGAGCCGAGGAATGAAGCAATGAACCGAACCGTCTACAGCAGCGACGATCCGATGCACCGTTCACGAACACGGAATCCCGCTCAGGAGTAGATGAACGACTCGACCATCCCTCGTTCGGCGGCCCTGTCTGCAAGAGGCCACGCCAACAGCATCAACACGATCCGAACCACCCACTGCGACTCTTGACCTTCAGGATCCAATCCTGCAAGTTCCAGTGCAGTACGCGGGAGCAACGGCGAGGACACGAGATACTCGTCGATTCCGTTGGCCCGCGCTGCCGCAAGGCCGTGGCTCATGGCAGCGTCGGATCTGATCGCGTCGACGGCGACGAGGATCGACTCCACGATGCGCTCGTCGCCGTGCAGTGATTCGACGGCAGTTGCGACCTGGCTCGCCACGGATGCCGCGCCTCGTGACAACAACCCCTCGCGGATCGCGGACTTGCCACCTACGTAGCGGTAGAGCGTTGCCCTCGAACAGCCTGCGCGGGCAGCGACGTCGTCGGCGTTGAACCGATCGAATCCCTGTTCTCGAATCAGCTCTGCCGCAGCCGCGAAGATGCGCTCGGTTGCGAGTTCACGGCGGTTACCGCCGGCCAACCAGTCGGCGGCGCGGCGCTCGTTTGCACCGGTCACTCTCCGTCACCTCGTCTCACTCTGAGACAGATTCAATCAGAAATCTCAAGGCTACGGAAGGCCGCGAGCCTCTGACCTGGGAGAAGTACGAGGGGGTTGAAGTGCGTGAGATTTTCTCAAAATGCCAGTTCAGAGGCATTTTCCACCTGTTGACTTCTCCTCGACGGCCGTGACATCTTCCCTTCGTGACACCATCGACGCTCGACATCAACCCTTTCCTGCCGTCGAACATCGACGACCCGTACCCGCTATACGACGTACTCCGGCGCGAGCACCCCGTGTACCGCATTCCTGATACCGACTTCTATCTGGTGTCCACGTGGGAATTGGTCACCGAAGCCGTTTCCCGTACCGACGACTTCTCCAACAACCTCACCGGCGTGCTGGTTCGTACACCGGACGGTTCGGCAATGACATTCGACATGAACGGCGGCGGCCAAGCTGTTCACGTTCTCGCGACTGCCGACGAGCCCGACCATCAACACCAGCGCAAACTTGTCTTGCCGACACTGGTCGCCAAACGTATACGAGCACTCGAGCCGGTGATGACCGAGTACACGCAGCAGTTGTGGGACAACGGCTTCGACGGTCGACGGATCGAATGGGTCACGTCGGTAGCGGACACGCTGCCGCTGCAGATGGTTGCCACGCTGATCGGCCTGCCGGCACACGACGTCCCCCAATTGCTGGCGTGGTCGTACGACAGCACCGAACTTCTCAGCGGCATCGTGACGTCGGAGCGTTTGACAGGCGTCGTCACCTCGGCGGCCGAACTCACCGGGTACCTCTACAGCAAGTTTCGTGACGCACGGGCTCACCCGGTGGATGATCTACTCGGAGACCTCGTCCGTTGCTGTGACGCAGGCGAACTCAGCGAAGACGTGGCCGTGCTGATGTTGGTGCAACTCGTCGGTGCGGGTGGCGAATCGACCGCCGGACTGATCGCCAACTCTGCACGGTTGCTCGCCGAGCGCCCTGAGATTCAGACGCAGCTGCGCGAGGACCCTCTACTCGTGGGCGCGTTCCTGGAAGAAACGCTCAGGCTCGAGTCACCCTTTCGCGGACATCACCGACATGTCAACGCGGACACGACACTCGGTGGCATGACACTGCCCGCCGGCAGTCATCTCATACTGCTGTGGGGTTCGGCGAACCGCGACCCCGAGTCGTTCGTCGAACCACAGGTGATGAACCTCGACAGAGTCAATCCCCGAGCACATTTCGCCTTCGGCAAAGGAGCACATTTCTGTGTCGGGGCCGCGCTGGCTCGTCTGGAAGCAAAGATCGCGATCGCAGTCCTTCTCGAAAACAGTGCGCACTTCACAATCGATTCCGAATCCCCACCCCGTTGGGTCCCCAGCATGTTCGTACGCCGCCATCAGAGTTTGCGTCTCGCTGTCACCGGATAGTTTCACTCAGTTGTCGAAATTGTGGGCTATCCAGTCGATCGTCTGCATTCCGAACAGATCAGTTCCCCAACCGTATGGATTCGTGAATGCGCGGTCCATACTGCAGTCGGTGGGCTGGTAGCTCACGTCGGTCCCTCCACTCCTGTACGTGTCCGCCAGTTCTCGCGCATCAGCTGCCGGTACAAGTGACATCGGGGAGTCGTCCTTTGCGCACGAAGTTATCAATACCTTCGACGCCGGAGCACCGTGGCCCAGTACGTTGTCGTCGTACGCGCGCTGGAAACTGGGTTCTGTGATCGGATCGATCCCCGGCTCGAAAAGGCTCGCCAGCGGTACGAACGGAAGCGTGAAGTACGCCGGCATCTGACACTCATCCCGGTACACGTCGGCAATCGCTCGGCCCACCGGATTGAGCTTGTCGTTCAACTTCATCTCGGGGTACCAGGGCTCGAGGCCGAGGAGCGTCGCCAATCCGAAGCCGGCCCCGACCGAGGAATCTGTTGTCTCCATGAATGTTCGGGGCTTGATCACCATTCCCTCGAGGACTGTCGAGACGATGTCGAGTTCCGGTGCGTAGGACTGCGCGGATTCGGCGGCGAATGCCGAACCGACTCCACCACCAGCGATTCCGAACAACGCAATCTCCGCATCCGGATTCAGCTCGGAATCCTGCACCTGAAATGCTGCGCGCACTGCATCCAACTGGGCGTGCCCGGCGAACTTACCCGCGAAGACCCCGTGGGGATCACGGTCTCCGTTGTTCCCGACGTCGGAAATTACTACGGCATAACCTTTTCCGAACATCAGCGCCAGCGGACCCAAGGCCGACCAGGAGGCGCCGTCCAGCGGATCACCGCCCGTCCAGTGCGAACTCGGATGACAGTAGCCGCCGACGCTGTCGTTGGCCTCCTAGTAGCTGATGACTTTCTTCTCCGATGCCGGTGTTCCGTCGATCGGGATCATCATGATCCCGATCGACGGAACACCGGCGTCGAACCGTCGATTCCAGTTGTGACGTACATGATCTTGTAGGCGTCGAGCTGTCCCGGTTTGTATCCCGTGAACAGTACATCCACCTTCTTCGACTTCAGGAGGTCACCGGGACGCTCGACGCCGGTCAACACCGGCTCGTCGTAAAACGGATCATCGGCGGTGAGCGCAGTGAAGATCTCCTCTTCCGGTGCGAACTCCCCCGACCTGAGCGCACCGACCGTGAACCCGTTGAAAATCTCTCCCAGAGTGGGAGTATCGGTCCGAAACTCCTGGGATACCGGAGCTTGCGCATCGTCTGGAACACCACTGCCTGGGGCCTCGGCTTCAGCAGTCGCAGGCAGAACCAGCGCAACGGTCAGCGCTACCAGCGGGGCAAACCTTCGAAATCTGGCACCCGACATCACTGAACTGTCACTTTCAAACTGGAGAGGGCCGATTCGAGCGTTTGTGGGAGGGTCACCATCGGGCGGTGACTCTCCAATTGAATTTCGTAGGGAACACTTAATGTGGCTACGAGCCGTGGCCAATCTTCTTCGACCATCGCTCGGTACTTCGGCAAGAGCTGTGAGGTGATGTAGTCCCACCGTTCCTCGTACACCGACCAGTTCCAATCCGGTAAGGGCAGTGTCACTGTCGCGGTGCGTCCGTCCGCCAGTGTTGTCGCGAACTCGAGAGACCGAAACGAGCGAGGCGGTACGACGCCGGCGACCGAGGGCGAGCCGGCGACAGTCGATGCGTAAGTGATCGCCTCTCCCACATCACCTTTGTAGGCGCGCACGGTATCCCACTGGTCGCGGATGATCATCCCTTGCTCGCGTTGGAGCAGTGCTACGTTCCCACGTGCAATCCGATTCGAATCGCCGGAGGCTACATCACGCCAGGCGTCCATGACATCCTGACCGAACAATCCGGCACTCTGCATTTCCTCCAGCGCGGGAAGTCCTTCATCCACGTATGCCTGATGCATCGGCATCAGATCCGAGAAGATGTTCTTCTGCATCACCAGGATCATCCCCAGCACATAATCCAAGTCGTCCGCCGTGACGTTCCTGCCCACCGCGGCGAGCGCGCGCAGCCCTGCCGGCAATTGGTTCAGCGCTTGCACGCCAACCTGATCCGTGACCTGAGAAACTATCGAATTGGCAACATATTGCAGATTCGGAAACGAGTACATGCCCGCCATCAGTTCGAAGTCGATCAGTCCCCCGCCGAAGTCCGCACCAACCTGTCCGCCCATGCCCGCCCACTGCAATTCCGGGTGACCGAGTTGCAGATCCTCGTAGTAGCGGTACGACTTCACCAGGTTCGTGCGATTAGCCGACACTCCGGCGCGCGGATTCCACGATGAGAGATCGATTCCGGCGGCTTCCGTGGCAGCGACCAATCGATACTGAAACAGCAAGGCCGCATAGGATTCCGGACTGCGACCACTGGCGCGGGCTTCTTCCACAAGGGCTTGCAAGGTGCCGAGATCAGTCGGCAACGCGGGATGGACACCGCCCGGACCGTGTTCGGCATTCCGATTCACCAAAGGCAAATTCACGTACTCGCCCAGCTCGGACGCCGACGCTGAAATCTGTACCGAGAGCAACGCGGACATCGCCAGCGCACATGCCGTCGCGGCTGCCAATACGTCGCGCGCCCAACGACGTCGCCGAACACCTGCCCCCAGGTTCATCCGCATATCGATCCCTGTACTCAGGTCGGCATAGCCCCAATCGACGCCGACACCAAACACTTACTTTGCAGTAAGATAACTCGAGCCCCGAATAAGTGCCAATCCACTGCGAACGCTTCAGGCATCTCTACACGTCGTTGCCGTCTGCAGTTGGTTATCCAGTTCACGGGCGGCCGAAACCTCTCCAGCGGGCGACCAGCCGGTTACCTGATTGCCCGACACCGTCGGAACATGCGCAGCTACGACTGTGCCCCCGGGTCCGGAAACTCGGGGGCACAGTCCAGACGTCGAGTGATTGGCCGCTACCCGAAGTCAGGCATGTTCTGCCCGCTGTCCTTGTAGAACTTCCATGTGCCGTCCTGCGGTGACTCCATGATGCGGTAGACCTCGGTTGCCCCGACAATCCACAACTGGCCGTTGTACCAATGCAGAGTGGAACCCGATTCCACACGGCCACTTGCGAGTTCGTTGCCGTCGGCGTCGACCACTGCAACCCTGTTACCACCCGCAGTCCAGCCGCCGGTGAGGCCGCCACTCTCGACTGTGTCCGTCAGAACCGGCTTCGGATCAGCCGAGGGAGTGGTCTCCGGCGACGTGGTTTCCGGGGTGGTCGGTGCCGGAGTTGTCGTGCTCGGTGCCGTCGTGGTCGTGGCCTCGGTGGTGCTGGTCGGCTCGGTAGACGTTGTCGGATTGGCGGTCTCGCTCGTGGACGGAGCTTGGGTGGTGGTCGTCTCCAACGCATCAGGCTCGTTCGGCACCATCGCTTCGGCCTGCATCCTGCTCAGAGGGTTCGCCCCGTTGGGTGCCGGTGTCGCCGGATTCCAGGTGTTGGTATTTTCCCAGGCCTGGTTAGCCAATTGCGGACCACGATTACCCTCGCATTCGGTCCTGTTACTTACGAGGTCCTTATGGGTTATCTCGACAGACGACATGAAACCAGATGAGATTGCCGGCCCGTTCACGGTGTACACCCGCGCCCACATCACATTGCGACTGCCATGGGTAATTCCACTGATGGACGTTTGGCTCGCCGACAGATTATCCGTTCGAACGATGTAGCTCGGATCGGATTTCCTCACGAAAACCACCTTGTACCCCGTGACACCTGGAACCGCGGGCCAGCTCAGGTTTGCTCTACGTCCCAATAGGTCTGCTCCTCCCGACGTCGAGCAGTTCACAGTCGAGGTCAACGGCGTCGGATAGAAGTTGCCCGTCGCCACCTGTGCGCCAGTCGAATTGACCACGTCAGTTGGATTTGCCAACGTCCCAGTGGCCTGAGCCAGACCGAAAGCCATTGCAGCAGCGCCGCCGACAGCGATCAACGACCGCAGCGACTTCATGCGGGTGCTAGCCCGTCGCATTTCAATCATTATGAGCCTCCTGAAGCTCCCCGCAGGTTTCGTCAGCATCGACGCGGGCGTCATTTGTAGTGGCGGCGCGGGCATTCTCCAGACGCCGGTCTTTAGTTCGTCCAAATGCGATGACCAGCACCGCGCCTACCAATCCGCCGCCAAGGAAGGTTGCGAGCGGGCTGGAAAGCCAAGCAACGACATAGCCGAGCCCGCCGACGCTGATGAACACTCGGTCGGCCTCGGTGATGGTGTAGGGCAGTCGATCAGCCACATTGTTGGCATCGCCCTTGAGCGTGGCGAGCACGGTGTCCGCTCCTGCCGATTCGAGTTCGACCACGCGGTGGGTGATGCGCACGCCTTGGTCGTTGTCGACGCTGATCACGTCGCCGACAGCCAATTCAGTTGCAGGCACGGTCTTCGCCAGCGCCAGCGCACCGGTGGAAATTGCAGGTTCCATCGAACCCGAGCGAAACACCAGTGGTTTGATCCCGAATATCAGGGACGCGAGAGTGGCGATTATGCAGATGAGCCCGGCGACCGCAGCCACATTCAAGGCAATTTCCTTGCCACGACTGCGTCCCACGCTCACCTCCTCATCGGTGCTGTCCATCGCGATGATCACTGCCCCGTTGCGGTGAAGTTGAAGCCCAGATCGGCGATCTTGAACTGCTCCGTCTGACCCGCGGTCGAATCGACGGTCACCTTGATGCACACCTGCTCCGAAACACCGGCAGCGAGTGATCGGCCAGAGACGAGTGTCGGGTTCCCGGAGAACGCTTGCTGCGTCCCGATGATCGGTCCTGAACAGGTACTGCCGTCGTTGGCGCCGGTCTGATGTAGG
>NZ_LVCT01000449.1:0-2553 GCF_001647205.1 Rhodococcus sp. EPR-134 | reverse complement strand
GGTCGCCGACGTGGGATTCGCCGGTGCCGCCAACTGCAAGAACGGTTACCTCAGCCATGTCAGCGATCATCCACGTCGATTCTGAGAGGTCTGCATCCAAACCCTGAGAAGAGACTGGCAATCCGTTGTACTGCGAAATCGTTATCGAGCGAGCACCATTTACCCATGACGACGCCGAATCGTTCATCCAGACGAAAAGTGTCCGTTGTCGGTGCGGGAAGCGTCGGCACCGCAATTGCGTATGCGTGCCTGATACGCGGATCGGCCGACGCGCTCGCCCTCTACGACACCAACAGCGCAAAGGTCCGGGCCGAAGTTCTCGATCTCAACCACGGCACCCAGTTCACACCGCCGTGCACTGTCGACGGAGGCGATGACATCTCGGTCACCGCGGGATCCGACTTGGTCGTCGTCACCGCGGGCGCCAAACAGCATCCCGGTCAGTCGCGGCTCGAACTTGCCGCGGTGAACGTCAAGATCGCGCAGACACTGACCGAACAACTGTTGGCGGTGTCACCGGACGCGGTCCTTCTCTTCGTCACCAACCCGGTCGACGTGGCGACCTACGCAGCGATCCAGGCCGCGGGACCGTCGTACCGCGGCCGAATTTTCGGATCTGGGACCGTGCTGGACACGGCCCGATTGCGATTCCTGCTGGCTACCGAACTCGGAGTCGCGGTGGAGAACGTTCATGCCTTCATCGTGGGCGAGCACGGGGATTCCGAGATTCCGCTCTGGTCGAGCGCAACCATCGGCGGAGTGCCGGCAACCTCGTTCGTGGGACCGTCGGGTGGCGTCCTCGGCCCCGACCTACGCGCGAAAGTAGCGAAGTCTGTAGTCGAGAGTGCTTACGAGATCATCGAGGGTAAGGGCGCGACCAACCTCGCCATCGGATTGTCGAGCGCATTCATCGCGGAAGTCGTGTTGCGGGACGAACAACGGGTTCTGCCGGTATCGACTTTGCAGAGCGGCGTCCACGGACTCGAGCACGTTTGCCTGTCCCTTCCCACGATGGTTGGTCGTGCTGGTGCCGGCCGAGTCCTCGAAGTACCGCTATCGGAAAAGGAGGCTTCGGGGCTCCGATCTTCTGCCCGGACATTGCGAGAGGTGCAGGAATCTCTGGGATTGTGAATATCTGTTCTCCTCGATATCCGACATATAGGATCAACAAATGATCAGCTTCCTGATTCGCGCCGCGATCTTCCTGGGTTCTGCCGCTGTCGGGCTTCTTGTTGCGTCGTTGATTCTTTCGGGCTTCTCGGCGCCCACATCCGGGTTCATCGTTGCGGTCGTGATCTTTGCGATTGCGCAGTCGGTCCTGGCGCCGTTCATCGCCACGGTGGCAAAGCGCCATGCACCGGCATTTCTCGGCGGAATCGGATTGGTGTCGACATTTGTCGCGCTGTTGGTGGCGTCGCTCTTCTCCAATCTGTCGATCTCCGGTGTCTCGACGTGGATTCTGGGAACCGTCGTCGTGTGGCTGGTAACCGCCGTTGCGACGTTGGTTCTTCCGTTGTTGTTCGTGCGTAAGAAAGTTCAGGAGAAGAAGGCACAGTGACCCGCCCGAACATCGGTATGGACTACACAGTCTTGGACTGCCCGGATCCGGCTGCATTGGCCAACTTCTACGTCCAGGTCCTCGAGTGGAAAAGTGTTCGCGACGAGGACGATTGGCACGTGATCGAAGGACCCGGCGGGGAGCGGCTCGCGTTTCAGCTCGCTCCGGATTTTGTTCCGGTGGACTGGCCGACCTCCGGTGTCGGGATCCATCTGGATCTGTTCGTGGATTCTCTCGACCCCGCGGAGGCTTGGGTGACGAACCTGGGAGCGCAGCGGGTGACCGACATTCCGGAGCATCAGACTTTCCGCGTGTACCGCGACCCGGTCGGTCACTATTTCTGCCTGTGCCTGCGGGACTGAGTGTCGACTCGCTCCGATCTCGTCGACCGTGGATAATTCCGAACACTTGTCACGCCCGAGAATTGGAGATCGACGATGGCTTCGCAGAATTCCAACGAATTCCTGGTAGAACGTACGACGATCGTCAAGGCAGAAGCACCGGTCGTCTTCGCGTTGATCAACGATTTCCATCAGTGGACTCAGTGGTCGCCTTGGGAAGGTCTCGACCCGGCGATGCAGCGTACGTACGCGGGTCCTGACGCGGGCGTCGGGGCTTCGTACGCCTGGGCCGGAAACAAGAAGGCGGGCTCCGGTTCGATGGTGATCACCGAGTCCGTCCCTAACGAACGCGTAGTTTTGGACTTGGCCTTCCTCAAACCGTTCAAGGCGCAGAACGTCACCACCTTTCTCATCTCTCCCAATGCCGGCGTCTCTCCGAATGCCGGTGAAGTTCAGGTGACGTGGAAGATGACCGGAAAGAAGAATCTGTTCTTCAAGATCTTCGGTTTCATCTTCAGCATGGACAAGCTCGTCGGTAAGGATTTCGAGAAGGGCCTGTCCCAGCTGAAAGCTGCTGCAGAAAAGGGCTGACGAGCCGGTGGTACCGTCTCCCGGTGTTACGGATGACGCCCACCGACGCCCAAACCTTCTGGA
>NZ_LVCT01000448.1:0-4184 GCF_001647205.1 Rhodococcus sp. EPR-134 | reverse complement strand
AGCGTCGCTCATCCCGGATCTCAATGTTCGGATACGCGAATCACCGTGGCACCTCGACTATCCGCTCTGGGAGCCTATGCCGGTCGATGCCTCGTTGGTGAGAGTGCATGAGCTGCCCGAAAACTCGTGGCTCTCGTGCATTCACGGCATCGAGAAGCTACTCGAAAACCACGTCGACCCACGCGAGTCCCCGTGGACGCTGCACCTGTTTCACGGCGTCACCGGCGTGCCGCGCTGCAGTGGCCCGGCGCTGATCGCAGTTCTGCAGGTCGCTCATTCTCTGGCGGACGGCAAACGCGCGTCGGCGATTGCTCGCCAGCTGTTCTCGCCGCAACCGCCCGCGAAGCAGATGACGGACGTGCGGCGTAGCGGATCAGCCGAGATTTTGGGCCGCGCCGCCCTGCGCCTTCCGGGTCAACTTGTTTCGCTGTTCCGCGACGGCCGGGCGGGGCACCGAGCGCAGTTACAGCTGCAGGCGGACACCGAATCGGGAGTTGTTGCGCCGCAGGCGGCGAGCCGTCCCAAGGTGCGCTCGAACATCCCTCCCGGACCGCACCGACTGGTGCGCATGGTCGTGCGGGACAGCGCAGATTTCCGTGGCGACGGCGTATCCGTCACAGTCGGAGCGATGACAGCCATCTCGGTAGCGATGGCGAACTACCTCACCGAGCGAGACGGCTCGGTACCGCCCGAATTGGGAGCTGAGGTGACCATCGCCAAGGCAGGTACACCCACGGCGCGCAATCACTTCCGCAATGCAGGTGTCGGACTGTTCCCGGAAGTCGATGATCTTCGTGAGCGAGCCCAACTGATCAAGGAGTCGATGGACGAGCGTCGCGCACGTGCGTCCCATCCATCCAGCGCAGCGTCGGATCTCGCGCTGAACGCGGTTCCCGGCCCGCTGGTCCGTTGGGGCGTGCAGCAATACGATTTCACGGCAGTACCCGACGAGGTCACTGGAAACACCGTGGTGTCGAGTGTCGCGCGCGGTGACGCGGATCTGGTGCTCGGAGGCGGCGTCGTTCGGTTCACAGCGGGCTTCCCGAGTTTGTCGCCGGTCATGTCGTTGACCCACGGCGTACACGGGATCGGGGACACTGTGACGATCAGCATCACCAGCAGTCCGGCCTCGATCCCGGACATCGATGTGTACGAGCAGATGATGCATGACGCGATCGACGAGGTGCGCGAAGCACTGTCGTGACGGCCTGATGTACTGGCAGCATGGGATTCACGCGTGCCGAACTGGAATCGTTCCGAGACGCCGAGATCGACGATCTGGTCGGGCCGAATTGTCGTCTGTTGGTCGTCGGTATCAATCCGGGACTGTGGACGGCGGCGACCGGCGCGCATTTCGCCAGGCCGGGTAATCGGTTCTACCCGGCACTGCTGAGGGCAGGCATCATCGAGCGTCCGATCGATCCTTCCGCGGGTATGTCGGACGCCGATACGCAGCACCTGATCGATCGCGGCGTCGGTATCACCAATCTCGCCGTTCGCGCGACGGCCAGAGCCGACGAGTTGACGGCGGAGGAACTTGCCGCCGGGGGAGTGCGGGTCCGGGCGGTCGTGCGTGCGACAAAACCGAAAGTGGTTGCCTTCGCCGGAATCACCGCCTATCGCACTGCTTTCGCTGACAAACGAGCCAAGGCGGGGCGGCAGGATCAGCCTTTCGAAGATGCTGCTCTGTGGATCGTGCCCAATCCCAGTGGGCTGAACGCACACGAGACGGTGGATACGTTGGCCGCCAAATACCGTTCTGCTGCAGCCGAAGCCGGGATATTCTGACAGGAACTCTCAGTTCCGTTCGCCTGGAACGAAGTACGGGATAGAGTAGTCGTATGTCTGTTCTTTACAACGTCTTTGTAGTGATTCACCTACTCGGTATGGCTGCCCTGGTCGGTAGCTACTTCACCGTCCTCAAGGCTCCTTCGATCACCGAGGTCATGGTGTGGGGCGCCAGGATGCAGTTCGTGTCCGGCCTGATCATCGTGGGGTTGGGTGAAGGCGCCCTGGACAAGAACTACATTCCCGCGAAAATTGCTGTGAAGCTGGTGCTTTCGCTGGTCATCGTGGCGCTTGCCGAGATCACCCGGGCGAAGCAGAAGTAGGGCCAGCCCAATCCGAATCTGGTACACGTCGTCGGCGGTTTGTCGATCGTGACCGTATTCGTGGCCGCGCTCTGGACCTGACAAAGACACAAAAGAGCCCCGGCGATCGAAACTCGCCGGGGCTCTTTGCTGTTGACGTGTCTACAGACCCGGGCGCTTGCCGATCGTCAGGGTCACTTCACCGGTGTGCGCAAAGAAGTCGTTGCCCTTGTCGTCGACGACGATGAAGGCGGGGAAGTCCTCGACGTCGATCTTCCAGACGGCTTCCATTCCCAGTTCGGCGTACTCGAGGATGTCGACCTTCTTGATGCAGTCGAGCGCCAGGCGAGCGGCCGGTCCACCGATCGACCCGAGGTAGAAACCGCCGTGCGAGTTGCAGGCGTCGGTGACCTGCTTGGAGCGGTTTCCCTTGGCGAGCATGATCATCGAGCCACCGGCGGCCTGGAACTGCTCGACGTACGAGTCCATACGGCCGGCCGTGGTCGGGCCGAACGAACCGGATGCCATACCGTCGGGCGTCTTGGCGGGGCCGGCGTAGTACACCGGGTGATCCTTGAGGTACTGCGGCATCTCTTCGCCTGCGTCGAGGCGTTCCTTGATCTTGGCGTGCGCGATGTCGCGTGCCACGACGAGCGGACCGGTCAAGGAGAGACGAGTCTTCACCGGGTGCTTGGAGAGCTCGGCGAGGATCTCCGACATCGGCTTGGTCAGATCGATCTTGACCGCAGCGCCCTTGCCGGTACCCGAAATGCCATCCGTCTCTTCGTCGAGCTGAGCGTCCGTGACCTCGGGCAGGAAACGGCCCGGGTTGAATTCGAGCTGTTCCAGGAACACGCCCTCCGGGGTGATCTTGGCCTTCGCCTGTCGATCTGCCGAGCAGGACACCGCAATGGCGACGGGCAACGAAGCGCCGTGGCGGGGGAGTCGGACGACGCGGACGTCGTGGCAGAAGTACTTGCCGCCGAACTGTGCTCCGATACCGATCTTCTGCGTCAGCTCGAAAACCTTCTTCTCGAGCTCGTGATCGCGGAAGCCGCGACCCGTGATGGCGCCTTCGGTGGGCAATTCGTCGAGATAGTGCGCCGACGCGTACTTCGCCGTCTTCATCGCGAACTCGGCCGAAGTACCGCCGACGACGATTGCAAGGTGGTAGGGCGGGCAGGCTGCGGTGCCGAGTGAGCGGATCTTCGCCTCGAGGAACTGCATCATCGAGTCGGGATTGAGGATCGCTTTGGTTTCCTGGTACAGGTAGGACTTGTTGGCGCTTCCGCCGCCCTTGGCCATGAAGAGGAACTTGTACGAGTTCTCGTGTCCGGCAGCAGTATCGGCGTACAGCTCGATCTGCGCGGGCAAGTTGTTGCCGGTGTTCTTCTCGTCCCACATCGTGATGGGGGCGTTCTGCGAGTAGCGCAGGTTCAGACGCGTGTAGGCGTCGTAGACACCGCGGGCAATGGACTTCTCGTCGTCGCCGGGGGTGAGCACATGCTGTCCACGCTTGCCCATGACGATGGCGGTTCCGGTGTCCTGGCACATCGGCAGAACGCCGGCAGCGGCGATATTGGCGTTCTTGAGCAGATCGAGCGCGACGAACTTGTCGTTGTTCGACGCTTCGGGATCGTCGAGGATGCTCGCGAGTTGCGTCAGGTGATCCGTGCGCAGGTAATGAGAGATGTCGTGCAGCGCCGTTTCGGTCAGCAAGCGCATCGCTTCCGGCTCGACCTGCAGGAAGGTGCGGCCGTCCGGTCCCTCGACTGTCGACACCCCTTCGGTGGTGAGCAATCGGTACTCGGTGGTGTCATCACCGATCGGCAACAGGTCCTCATAGAGGAAGTCGGCCATCATCTCTCCTGAACAAGGGTGCGTGCGAAGGTCGCATTCAGGTTATCGTTGGGGGTTTCCTTCTCCGAATCGGGGCGGGTGTGAGCTGGAATTATCCGGATGCCACTGGCTCGATCAAGATACTTCGACCAGTTCGGAGAGCTCGACGCCGCGAAATTCGGCAAGTATTTCGGCCTGCTGGGCCACTGCTGCGCGGGCCGATCGTGACCACGTTCCCCACGGGGTGATCGCGAC
>NZ_LVCT01000447.1:0-3638 GCF_001647205.1 Rhodococcus sp. EPR-134 | reverse complement strand
GTCTTCTGGGCGGTCGGATCGGGAACCAGGGTCTCCCGATCCTTGAGCTGTACATACGGATCGAAAGGCCCGAGCAAGCGCGTACTCGAATCGGTGGGGGAGCCGAACAAGTCTTCGCGGTCCTGTTCGAGAATCCACCGCTTCTCGCCGTTCACCTCGATCTCCTCGGCATCGACTGGCCAGTGGGCTTTGACGTCCCTGACCGGAGCATCGAGAAACGACGCGACGTGAGCAGGAGTCGCGGGGCCGTAGAACCGCAGATAACCCCGGATCACGTCGAAGCGGGAATCTGCGTCTGCGCCCGTGGCGCTGAATGGGCGTCGGCGCCAACCCGGAATGCGTTCGAGCACTGGGGGAGATGTGTCCGGCTGTAGCTCGAGGCCTGCCTGCAGTGCCGCGAGCCGGAACGGCATCTCGTACAGATGAGTGGCGTTGCACGGGCGGCAGAATCTCAGATAGGGCTCGGTCACTCGGTTGGTCAACTGCGCGGACATCTCGCCCTTGACGGTTGGTTTCGAGACGATGTCCCGCATCGCAGCAGCAACTGTTTGCAGGGCAGTCAGCGTCGGGATGCCGGCGGCCTTCAGGGGCCGATTCGCGTCGTAAATGCGCTTGGCTGCATCGGCTTCGCTGAACGGCGACGTGGCGGCGGCGACGGCAGGCAGGTCGCCCCGACGGTAATAGTGGGGGGCTCCGCGCAACGTCCAGGCAAGAGCGAGCTCAGTGGCGTCGACGCGGACGCCGCGGATCCGCAGGGCCCAGGCGGCTCCGTCAGGTCCGGTGTTCTGAATCCCGAGATCGAGAATGCTGCAATCGCTGTGATCGGCGTCACCGACAACCGCTCGGTCGAGTTGATGGCGGTGCCACCGGAAATTAGCTACCTGCGTGAGTGAGGTTGCGCTAGACATGATTTCAGTTTACTGGTGGGTAACCGCAGGATTTGGGGCGGTTGATCAATGCGGCGACAGAATTGGTCAAATTCGACCGATTGGCCGGAATTTTTTCAGTAGCAGACCTTATTAGTCGAAATAATGACCCCATTGTCGGAATCCTTTGCCAACTGGTCGTTCGTATGATTACTGTTACCCACGTCACGGATACATTACAGATGTGACGCAGCTGTCACAGCACTGTCGGGTGCTTTTGGCAGCTGACCTCTGACCTCTCAAGGAGATTCACATGGGTTCAATGGAAGGAATTCTCGGCGCTGTTGTTCAGGGCCTGGGATCACTGTTCAGCGCTGACGGTCTGCTCAAGACCTTCATGGGATCGGTAGAGACCATCTCCAAGGACCCCACCCCCTAATTCAGCGCGACATTGCCACGCCCGCTCCGGGTGTAGTTACTTCAATTTCGACAAACTGCAGGAGGAAACTCATGGGATCTCTCGGTGAAGCCATCGGAAGCGTCAACAACCTCGGTCAGCGTCTCGTCGACGCACTGACCACGCTCAGCGGCGGCACGGTTACGCCCAAGTAAGCGTCGTCTGACGAGAAAGGCTCACGCACTCGGTGCGTGAGCCTTTCCGTGTCGACCGGATCGAGTATTTCCGATCACGTCGGGTTTGCCTGTTTCAGGCGGTACCGTTCGAAAGGTTCCGCTGCGGAAGAGAGTGACCCGGATGATCGAGACTCGTGCGTTACGAACGGTTTTCCGTGTCTTCGTGGCGTTGGCCACGGCAGTGTGTGGGCTCCAGCTCCTCACCGCACCGGGTCACGCTCAGTCGGCGGACAGCAGGCTGGTCGACATCTCGGTGTACTCACAGTCGATGGGGCGCGACATTCCGTTGCAGGTCTTGCGGCCGGCTGATACTTCGACGCCTGCTCCGACGCTCTACCTACTCAACGGAGTAGACGGAGGAAAAGACGACGCGACGTGGTCGGTGCGGACCGACGCACCGAAGTTCTTCGCGGACAAGCACGTCAACGTGGTCACGCCTCTCGGTGGAGCATTCAGCTATTACACCGATTGGGAGCGGCCGGACCCCGGCCTCGCGAAATCCGGCAACAACAACGGGGTCAACATGTGGACCACGTTCCTGACGGAAGAACTACCGCCAGTCATTGATTCAATGTTCGCGACGACCGGCGAGAACGCACTGGCAGGCCTGTCGATGGCAGGCACGTCGGTACTGGATCTGGCTATGGCGGCGCCCGCGCTGTACAACAGTGTCGGGTCCTTCAGCGGGTGCGCGATGACGAGTCCGGGCATCGGGCAGAACTTCGTGAAACTCGTGGGCGCCGTGGGTGGGGGTGACGCGGAAAACATGTGGGGTCCGTACCATGGTCCGGGTTGGCCGGCTCACGATCCGGTTGTCAACGCGGACAAGCTACCTCGAGTCCCTATGTACATCACAACAGCAACCGGAATTCCGGGTCCGTACGACACACTTGCCGATCCGCGGATCGACAACGACGTCACAGATTTGGCGTTGCAACTTGTTCTCGGTGGCGGAATCGAGGCGGCAACTCACTACTGCACCACCCAGCTTGCGGACAGGACGAACGCATTGGGTATGAACAACATTCGCTACAACTTCAAGCCGGCAGGAACGCATTCATGGGGATACTGGGAAGACGACTTACACGACTCGTGGCCGATGATCGCCGCGTCGCTCGGCGTGTGAGGCCCCATCGAGCAAGCCTTCGAAGCGTCGTTCTCGTCGGCGCGCTCGCCTTGATTTCACTACTTGCGTTGCCCTCGACCGCGCTCGCCGACGAGACCCCGAAGATAACGAGTGTCACCGAACTGTCTTCGCGCTTGGTTCTTCTCGACGTCGCGAGTCCCGCCATGGGGCGCACCATGCAGGTGAAAGTGCTGCTTCCTGCCGACCGCTCGGAACCGCGCGGGACGCTGTATCTCCTGGACGGCAATTCCGGGCAGATCGAAGAGAACAACTGGCTGGCTCCGGCTAACGGCGATATCGTCCCGTTCTTTGCCGACAAAAACGTGAACGTCGTACTCCCCATCGGTGGAACCGGCACCATGTACACCGATTGGCAGGAAGACCACCCGAAATTCGGTCGTCTGAAGTGGGAGACGTTCCTGGCGAAAGAGCTTCCCCCACTGATCGACACGAGGTTCGCCACCAACGGGCACAACGCAATCGGCGGGATTTCGATGGGCGCAGAAGCCGCGCTGATTCTGGCCCAGCGCTCAGCCGGGTTGTACGACGCGGTCGCCGGCTACAGCGGCTGCTACACAACTGTCGGGGGATTCGGCAAGGCGTTGACCGATCTTGTGGTGATCAACGGAAATGCCCGTTCGGAGCAGATGTGGGGTCCGGCCGGCAGTGAGGCTTGGCAAGAGCACGACATCTTCGCCAATGCCGACAAGCTGCGCGGCACCAAGGTGTATCTCGCCTCGGGATCGGGACTACCAGGTCCGCACGAAACTCTCGATACTCCTGCCCTGGGCCGGGTATTGGTCGTTGGCGGGGTCATGGAACTGGGATCGAACCTGTGCACCGACCAGATCACTCAGGTGTTGCGTGATCGCGGAGTCGATGTCACCCGCAGCGCTCAGCCGGTGGGGACGCACGGTTGGCCGTACTGGCGCGACGAACTCGTTCGTTCCTGGCCGATGCTCGAATCTGCGTTGTCCGCTTGAGCAGTTCCTGGCGATGAGTTTTCGTTTCGG
>NZ_LVCT01000446.1:0-31510 GCF_001647205.1 Rhodococcus sp. EPR-134 | reverse complement strand
GCAGAAGAAGCAGCCAACTTCTACATCTCGGTGTTCGGTTCCGGGCAGATACTCGGAATCGAAAGGTACGTCGAGGGATCGCCCTCCGGAATGCCGGCAGGCTCGGTGATGACCGTCAGCTTCGAACTCGGCGGTCAGCGATTCACCGGATTGAACGGCGGGCCGATGTTCACGTTCTCGGAAGCAGTGTCTTTCGAAATTCCGTGCGTCGATCAGGCTGAGGTCGATCACTACTGGTCCAGGCTGACCGAGGATGGGGAAGAGGGCCCGTGCGGATGGGCCAAGGACAAGTTCGGATTGTCCTGGCAGGTAGTCCCGAATCGCCTTCTCGAACTGATGAAGGATCCGGATCGGGCCAAGGCGCAACGCGCCACGGACGCGATGATGAAGATGAAGAAGATCGACATCGCGGAGCTCGAACGGGCCGCAGACGCGTCCTGAACACGATCTGGCCGATGGGCGACAGCCTTCGTTAGCTGATGCTAGCCTTCCCTAATTCTCGCTGAGCGTTGGAGGAGTGCTGGTAACCATGCGAATCAAAGTCTCTCGAATGAAGATTGCAGTCACCGCCTTGGCGGCCTCGCTCGCCGTCGCCGGACTTGCCGGCTGCAGCAGCGACAGCGCTGACGCACCCGCGGAGGCGGGAGCAACCGTCTCGACCATGTTCGGTGACGTCGAGGTCCCGGCCAACCCGGAGCGCGTCGTCGCGCTCGGTTGGTCGGACGCCGAGACGGCACTCGCTCTGGGCACTCAACCAGTGGGCGTCGCGGACTGGATGGCGTTCGGTGGCAAGGGCGTCGGACCCTGGATTGCGGACGAGTTCACCACGGACCCGAAGATCCTCGGAACCATGGACCTGAGCATCGAGGACGTCATTGCTCTCGACCCGGACCTGATTTTGTGGACGAGAAGCGACAACACGCAGGCCACCTACGACAAGCTCAGCGCCATCGCGCCGACGGTCGGGCCGCCGCCGGGTCTGTCCACTGCGTACGGGACGACGGTCGAGCAGCAGACCGAACTCGTCGCGAAGGCTCTCGGCAAGGAAGCAGAAGGAAAGGCGCTACTGTCCGGCCTCGACGCCAAGTTCGACGCTGCAATTGCCGCCAATCCGAGTTTTGCGGGTAAGACAGCGGCCGTCGGCGCCTACAGTACCGACGGTTACGGCGCGTACGTACCCGGCGACGCACGCGCAGACTTCATGACCCGTCTCGGCTTCACGATCCCGACGGCGATCACCGAAAAAGCCACCGGAAACTTCTACATCCCGGTTGCCAACGAGAACCTGAATCTGTTCGACGCCGACCTGACCGTGCTGTTCCCGATCTTCCTCGACAGCAGTGCGTTTGCGAACGATCCGCTACTGCGCGCAATCCCGTCGGCCCAGGAGGGACATCTGTTGATCCTCGATGACCCGGCACTCGTCAATGCGTTCTCGAGTGGCTCGGTACCGGGGTTGACCTACGCAATCGACAACGCCGTTCCGAAGTTTGCGAGCACGCTCGTCGCCTGATCAGAGCTGTTTCGGGACCTGCCCGTCACTGTGAGCGTGTTCGCAAACAGTGGCGGGCAGTTCTCGTGCGTCAGTACACTGGAAAAAGTGAACTTTCAGCTAACGAGCGGCGGCCCAGTGGAGATCGAAGCGACCGCTCCTCGTTTTCCGCGGATGCATGCATACGTGGATATCGCTGTTGTGATCGTGGTGCTGGTGGGAACCAATCTGATCGCGCATTTCACCACCGCCTGGGCAAGCATCGCGACGGTACCCATCTCTGCTCTCGTCCTGTTGGCGCTCACCAAGCGCCGGGGAATGGGGTGGGCGGAATTGGGGCTGTCCCCTCGTGACCTGCGGCGAGGTTCGAAGTACGCGCTTGCTGCCGTCGGCCTGGTGCTGACCGTTGTCGCCGTCGGCGCCCTGCTTCCGCTCACACGTCCTTTCTTCATGGCGGATCGCTACGCCACTATTTCCGGCGCGATCATCGCGTCGATGATCGTGATCCCGCTGCAGACCGTCATTCCCGAAGAGTTGGCTTTCCGTGGCGTCCTGCACGGCACGTTGAACCGGGTCAGTGGATTCCGCGGCGTCGCCGCTGCCGGTTCTCTGATGTTCGGACTGTGGCACATCGCGTCGTCGATGGGTTTGACCAGCGGTAACGAAGGGCTGTCCGGCTTTCTCGGTACCGGAGTCGTCGGCCAGGTCGCCGGCATCCTCGGAGCCGTTCTCGCCACCGCTGCGGCCGGTCTCGTATTCACCTGGCTTCGTCATCGCAGCGGCAGCCTCATTGCGCCGATTGCTCTGCATTGGTCGTTGAACGGTGCCGGTGCGCTGGCTGCGGCTCTTGTTTGGCATGCAACTCTTGCTTGATCCCAATATCTGACAAAAAGGACAGCATTCGCCGCGCGACGCCGGGTAGTTTTGTGCTTTGCTCAGTAAGTGACGCACCTTCATCGAGGCCATGTCTTCCACATCTCCGGTCGTCCGACGGTAGAGGATGCGGCGCAGTCGCTCGTCTCGATCCCCGACGGCGTCTTGGCGATCGACGATGCCGGAACGATCGTCTACTGCGGAGAATTCGGATCACTCCCGAGCGGTCTCGAAGGCGCTGAAACCCACGGCCACTGACCGGGTTTCCTGCTGCCCGGATTCGTCGATGCACACATTCATTTCCCGCAGACCTACGCCGGCGACGCATACGGCGGCGGCCAACTCCTCGAGTGGCTCGACCTGTGCGTCTTTCCCTCCGAATCGCGATTCGCTGATCCGGAGTTTGCCCAGCACGCTGCCGAGGCCTTCTGCGCTCGCCGAATCGCCACGGGAACCACGGCCGCGATGGTGTTCGGATCGGCCTTCCCGCACGCGCAGGACGCCCTGTTCTCGGAAACTCTGAAACGCGGCCTTCGGGTGGTCAGCGGACGTGGGGTTCAGACCACCGGCCCGGCCTCCGCCGCCGCGCTGATCACCTCGGAAGAGGACGCGATCAGACTCACCCGCGAGGAGATCGACAAGTGGCACGCGGCCGACACCGGCGACGTGAACACTGCGCTCGTTCACGTCGCAGTGGTTCCCCGCTTCTCTCTCGCGGTGACAACACGGACGCTGAAGGATTTGGGGGAGTTGTACGACTCCGTCCGTGACCGGGGCGTCTACTTCCACAGTCATCTCAACGAGAACAATCGGCCCGGAACCGGCGAGGTGGCAACCACACTCGCCGAGTACGAGGTCGAGACCTATCTCGACACGTACGACGGCAAGTTCCTCCCCGGCTCACAGGTCGGCGGAAAGAGCTTCCTGGGTCCACGCGCGATACTCGCGCACTCGGTGCACTGCCAGGACTCCGAACTCGCACGAATGGCCGAGACCGGAACCTCGATCGCACATTGCCCTACGTCCCAGCAGTTTCTCGGCTCCGGCACCATGCCGTGGAAACGAACCGTTGCGTCAGGGGTCAACATCGCGATCGGATCGGACTTCGGTGGCGGCGACGAGTGCCTGCTCACCCGAGTCCTCGGCGACGCCTTCAAGGTTCACATCTCCGAAGCCGGAGACGACGGAGTGTCGATGCACCCTGCCGAACTGCTGTTCACCGGAACACTCGCCGGTGCTCGCGCGCTGGACATGGAGAACCGGATCGGCAACTTCGACGAGGGCAAAGAGGCCGACTTCCTGGTGATCGATCCGTCCGGGTGGCCGCCGCTCGCCGGGCTCGTCAACTACGGAACGCGTTCGGATGATCCGATACTCGCCCGCGACCAGATGCTCTTCGGGCTCCTGATGGCGATGCGCGAGCCCGCGATTGCGCACGTGTACGTGCAAGGGCGCCGGATATCGGGCTGACGTGTCCGCAACTGCCATCACCGGGTACCACCGAACGAGTTCGGGATTCCGGGCGTGGGTCGAGCGTGCGGCCGAGACCGCCGGTCGATTCGACGGCTACCTGAGCTGTGGCATCAGTGATCAACCGGAACCGGTGTCGCACGGCGTGTCCGTCACTTTCGACAGTGCCGACGATCTTCATCGTTGGCTGGAGTCGACTGATCGCCGCGATCTCGAAAGATCAGCTGCTGCAACGGGAATTCTGGCGCAGACGAGTGATCTCGTTCTGATCGACGGCGTGCTGCCGCCGCCCGGTATCGGTGTGTACGACCACGCCGTCGTCGTGGGTAAGGAGAACGAGTTTCTGCGAACGCAACGACACCTCATCGATCTCAGTTCGCGATTCTCCGGCTACGAGTCGGTGATGTTGTTGCGGTCGGTCACCGACTCCACCCAGTGGAAGTCCGTCCTTCGGTTTCGGACAGAACAGCAGTTGGCGGTGTGGATGGCGTCGCCCGAGAGGGCCGCAGCACTACCGAAACTGCGGGCCGAGTTGGCCGAGGACTTCACCGAGACCACGCGGTCGACACCGTTCGGCACCATTCTGCGCACGGAGAACGGGCAGACTCGCGCGACGCCGAATTGGAAGACGGCGATGATCATCCTGCTCGTCCTCTATCCGACGGTGATGACGCTGTCGAGGTTTCTCGGGCCGCTGCTCGACGGGATCGGAGCGCCGCCGTGGCTGTCGATGTGGTTGAGCCAGATAGTCAGCGTCGGCGCCATGACGTGGTTCCTGATGCCGACGGTCACCAGGTGGTTCCGCCACTGGCTCGACCCGGTCGACGGCGCCGTTCCCCGCACCAACTGGCGCGGTGGCGCAGCGGTAATTGCGGTGTACGTCGTGACTCTGACGCTCGTCGCCTCCGTGAAGTGGCTGCAGTTCTGGGACTACTTCGACTGAATCCGGCCTCGGCGGAAGTAGGTGAGCGGTCCGAAGAAGTTGACGAAGATGATCGCCGCCCACTTCTTCTTGCTGCCGTTGACCGTATCGGCAGGGCGTCGCGCCAGGTCGGTCCACGCTGCGATCGCCAACAGGGACTGAATCGTTGCGAGCAGGGAGACGACGCGGCGCTGCGCGGGTGACAGCTCACTCCAGGAATCCTTTTTTGTGAGGTTCATGAACTCCACTGTGCCCTCGAACGTCCAATCGGTGTCGAGATCCGGTTGTTATCGGTGCCGGGAGTTCCTCAAATCAGTGTGAATAGCGTCACCATGATGACCGATAGGTACTGTCTCGCGGGCCGTCGGGACGGTCGTTTTCGGCGTAAAGATCTCGCTAACTCGAACTGTGGCTGAATGTTTGCGCCCGCACTAAGCTCGCGTGGCTACATTGCCGCGGGGGATTTGGCCAATCTGCTGGTACGCCCTCTATCGGGAGCAACACCCATCCCGTTAAGTAAGGCTTGCCAATCTTGTGGTCGGCCTACAGGTTTGATGCTGCTCGGTAGCTGCTATCGGGAATGATGTTCGGAATACGTCAATAAATCGTCCTTAGGTGACAGTTTGATCACTGCCGGTGGGTGTTACCTGTGTGTATGTCCGCGCCCCGAAGGGGTCGAAATGTAACGTCCCGGACACATTTGGTGTCGCGGAAGTAACGGAAGGCCTCTACTCTTATCGCCAGCAGCCACTCACGTGGCGGCAATCCTCTGGACCGTATCTTCGACAGGAGCACATCGCATGAGCAGCGCAGAATTCTCGGATGCCTTCACCTTCCTCAACGACTTCTTCAGCAACGCGTCTGATCTCTTCAGCGCTCTGAGCTTCTTCACCTCGCTCAGCTGATAGCTTCCGGCCGCTAGGCCGACTCAGTGGCCCCCGAAGGCGATGCCTTCGGGGGCCACTGTTGTCTGTCAGGCGTCCAATTTGGTGACAATGTGAGCATTGTTGACCAAGTGCATGGCGGGGTTGATGTGACTGTGGTGGAATGCGAGCGAAAGAAGATAGCTTGCCTGCCCGCCACTTCGAGCGGGACACGCCGATGATCGGAGCTTTGTGCACGTCTCGCGAAGAAACCTCTTCAAGTACGCAGCGGCTGGATCGGCGGCTGCCGGACTCGCTGCATTGAGCGGTACGACGTCGGTGGCCAATGCCGGTTCGCTCGGGACCCTGCTCGATTACGCCGCCGGTGTGCCGTCCGCTCAGGCGATAAAGGCCGCCGGGTATGCGGGCGCCATTCGATACGTCTCGGACAGGCGCCCGGGCGCCGATTGGATGGTCGGCAAGCCCGTACTGGCGCGGGAAACCGACGCGTTGACCGCGGCCGGACTTCAAGTCGTTTCTTGCTATCAATTCGGCAAGGGCGGAACGGCGGACTGGCGCGGGGCCCGCGAAGCGGGCAAGCGTCATGCTGCCCGTGGCCTCGAACTACATGCGGCGGCTGGTGGGCCGTCCGGTCGGCCGATCTACGCGTCGATCGACGACAACCCGACCACTACTGAAATCACTACGCTGATCACGCCGTACCTCGAGGGGTGGGCCTCGGTTGTCGGCAACGGAGCGCTCGGCGTCTACGGAAACACTCGCGTGATCGACGCCATGATCAGTGCCGGCGTCGGAACCTGGTTCTGGCAGCACAATTGGGGCTCGCCCGCAGGGTATGTGCACCCGCGGGCAAACCTGCATCAGTTCGAGATCGACAAGCGCAAGGTCGACGGCGTCGGCGTGGATCTGAACTCGATCCTCACTCGGGACTACGGGCAGTGGTCGTTGGCCGGTGCGGTCGGTCCGGCTCAGCCGGTCGGATCCTCGTTGCCGACAGGATCTATCGCACCATAGCGCCGAATTTGGCGAGCCAGGCCTTGGCGTCGTCGGGGAGGGTGCCCGCTGCTTCCGCGGCGAGGCACCATGCTTTTGCCATCGACAGGAAGTTCATCGGGTTGTAGGCGTCTTCTTCGCGAGACCACAGTCCGTTGCCGGCGTAGTGCAGGATCGTGATGTTGGCGGCTCCGTGCTTGGATCCGTCACCCGGATCCTCCATCGGGTTGTCGATCTCGCACACGATCCATCCGCGCTGCTCGTCGACCACGAACCAGTTGGCTGGAAATTCGGTCATGCGGTGCCCCGGGAACTCCGTCATCGTGCGAGTAACCCACTTGCGTACGGCCTCTCGGCCATTGAGGGTGCCGAAAGCGTGTTCCACGTAGACGACGTCCTCGGTGAACATGTCCGCGAAGGCGTTCCAATCGCCGGAACGAGTGCACTCGACAACGGTGTTCTGGTAACCCGCGAAGGCGTCTTCGAGTTCGGTGCGTGTCCAGGTCATGAAAGGCTCCTCGGGTAGTCGTCGCCTCAAATTAGAACACGTTGCAGAATTGATTGTCGGCGATTCGATGCAGGAGGGTTCTGCGGTACCGTCGTTGGCGGGTCGGGGACCCGTTATGTGAGAGGGCACCACGTGGATATCATCATCAATTTCATCTACACACTTCTGTCGAAGTTGCAGACGGGCAGCATCGAAGGCTCTTCGGAGAAGTGAGTCCTCCGCCGGGTTGATTCCCCTACGAGACTTTCTGTTTGGGAATCAACCCGGCGAACACCATCGTCACGACGGCGGCGGCGATGGAGATCAGGAACGTGGCACGAAACGCCTCGAACGAGGGGATCACTGCGGTGCCGACGGTGATGGTCATTCCGGCCAGGACGACGCTCACGATCGCGGCAGACGTCGACGTGCCGATCGATCGCATCAGTGAGTTCAGTCCGTTCGCGGCTGCAGATTCCGTGATGGGGACTGCGCCCATGATCAAGGCCGGCATGGCCGAGTACGAGAGCCCGACGCCCGCTCCGATGAACATTCCGGCCACGGCGACCTGCCAGACGCTCGACACCGTGAAATATGCGAAGGCGTAACCCAATCCGATGACCAGGGCGCCGAGCATCAACGTGATTCGCGGGCCGCGCCAAGCCGAAATTCGAGCGGAGACGGGCGAGAGCGCCATCATGACGAGTCCGCCGGGGGCCAGTGCGAGCCCCGCTGCAACCATGGACAGTCCGAGTCCGTAACCGGTGGACGTCGGTGCCATGAGCAGTTGGGGGAGCGTCAGGGAATTGCCGTACATGGCAAAACCGACGGCGATCGACGCGAAGTTGGTGAAGAGAACTTGCGGCCGGGCCGATACGCGGAGGTCCACCAGCGGTGCGTTGCGTCGAAGTTCCCACCATCCCCACATCAGGAAGCTGAGCGCGGAAACCGCAAGGAGCCCCAGGGTTTTCGCGTCGCTCCATCCCCAGGTTCCGCCCTTGGTGATGGGGAGTAACAGGGTGATCAGACCAACGGTGAGGCCGAGCGCACCGACGAAGTCGAAACGTCCCGGGCGTCGTACGGTCGATTCGGGAATGACGAACGCAACCAGTGCGATGCAGATCAGCCCGAACACTGCCGATGTGACGAAGAGGAAGTGCCAGTTGGCATTCTGGGCGATCACCGCGGCGATCGGCAGTCCGATCGCACCGCCGACGCCGAGGGTGGCGCTCATGACCGCCATCGCGCCGGCCACTTTCTTCGGTGGAAGAACGTCACGAATGATGGCTATGCCCAATGGAATTGCCCCGACCGATGCTCCTTGAAGTGCACGGCCGACAACGAGCACGATCAGTGATGGTGCGATCGCGCAGATGGCCGAGCCCAGAACGACCATCGCGAGACTGACCAGCAGCATTCGTTTCTTGCCGAACATGTCGCCGAGGCGCCCGCTGATCGGCGTGATCACCGCGGCGGCGAGGAGTGTTGCGGTGACCGCCCATGAGGTGTCGGCGGGAGTGGAGTTCAACAGGTGCGGCAATTGCGGAATGATGGGGACTACCAGCGTCTGCATCAAGGCGACGACGATTCCGCACAGTCCTAGAACGGTGAGCACTGGACCCGAGGATGCGTAGTTCGTGTCGGGGATTTTCTCGTCGACATTGGACGACCCTGCGTGAACGGACATGCGGCTCCCGCCATGGCGTGTTCTGATTGGTGCGTTCGCCCCAGTGTGCACGCTACACATCGTGTGTAGTCTGCACAATATGAGGATGGACCGGGACCCTGATCTGGTGAATATCGAGTACGAGTTGACTCTGCTCTCGCGTTACCACGCGCTCGCACAACGGGCCGAACTTCATCTGGACCGGTCGGCGTATCTACTGCTCGGTCGACTGGAATTGCAACATCCCATGAGCCTCAAGGAGCTCTCCTGCGCTTTCTCGCTCGACATCTCCACCATCAACCGGCAGATCGGCGCGCTGAGGCGTCAGGGCTTGGTGGAGCGAGTGGAGGATCCGGACGGAGGGCTCGCGCGAAAGGTCCGGCCGACGGCGCAGGGGCTGTCGAAACTTCGTGCTGATCGCGAACATTCGACAGCCGGTGTCGAAAAGGTCCTCCGCGAGTGGACGCCGGAGCAGCGTCTCGCGCTCGGTGACCTACTGCGGCAATTCAATACCTCGGTCGAAGCGCTGGAAGGCCGCGAATGGCCGCGACCGAATCAGGTCTGAGAGTGCGAGACGGATCGTAGTGAGCGGTCCGGATCGCTCGAATCCGATTCCGGCGCAATGACAACAAGTTTCGGGTGTTCTTCGGGGGCTGCATGATTTCCACGCCAGGAGAGCAGTGACCAACGTGAGAGACCGGACAGCGCGGACCCGAGACTGGCGAACGAGCCCGAACTCAGGACCGACGCCGTAGACCCGATGCTTCCGATCGAAAGAAAAGAGCCGACGCTACCGATCGACAGGATCGAGTACGCCGATCCGATCGAGAGAATGGACCCCTCGGATCGGATGGACAGTATCGATCGCGTCGACTTGTGTGACCGTATCGACTGGTCTGGGCCGGATTTCTTCTCTGGACGACCGTGCGTGATGTCCACTCGTAGATGTCCCATCTATCGGGTCTATCACGGTGATCGGAGATGCAAAAGGGACCCACCGAAATTCGGTGGGTCCCTTTCACAAGACTTCGATCAAGCTACCGCGAACATGCCCACGGTCGGAAGGAAGCTGCAGGTGATGCGATCTGCGCCTTCCGGCTGGGTGGTCAGCGAACCGCTGATCACCGAGAGAACGCGTCCGGGGCCGGTATCGGCGATAGCCGACAGAGTGGCTGGGCCGTCCGGGTTGATGCGTGCGGCGTTGGTCAAGTTCTGGGTGGCGCTGCGCTGGTTGTCGATGTTGACCCAGGTGACGGTCATCGGCACCGGCTGGTCGTCGACGGCGGGAGCCGTACCGAGAGCGGTGAAGACGAATCCGGCCTGACCGGCAGCGGGACCGGGAGGAGGCAGGTGAGCCGGGCCGGGAACGGCAAGTGCGGTTCCGACCGAATCGGCGGTGGCCGAGATGCAGCCCTTGCCAAGCGTCGGGTAGAGGAACTGCGCGATGACGGGGGCGTTCTCGTCCGGGATCGCCGGTCCGCCGCCGCCGCTGCCGTCGAGGAAGGTGATGACCTTCTCGAGGGTGGCCTTGATCTCGGGCGGAATGCCTGGGGAGTTCAGGATCGCGCGAGCCTGGTCGAGCAACGCTTGCTGCGGTCCGCCTGCAACATCGGCCGGACCTGCGGCGGCGCCGATGATGGCGGGCGCAAACGATGCGAGGAACTCGATCGGCACACTTTCGGGTGCGGGCGGTGCTGCCGGATCGGCCATTGCCTGTGCCGGCAATGCCAGTCCTGCTACTGCGGCAATAGCGACGGCGGTGAACGCCTTTCGCATACCTCGGGTTCGAAGCACTGTTTCCCCATCCTTAGTCATACCGCGCGGGCGCCTAGGCGAGCTCCGCGTTTGACGGCTCGAGGGGTCACTCTATGTACAGAGCCCCCGGGTTGTACAGCTGTTCAGTTGCTGAGCAGCTACGCACCGGGGGGAGTCTATGGCATGACCGGCCTCGATCGTGATTTACGTCGACCATACCTGTGACTGAAGTGATCTATGTGAAAGTTGATGCAACTGTTACGTCAGATTGCGAGGTTTGTTCACTCGAAGATCAGTCGAAACGGACCGAATCGTCGACGAGTACGTCAATTCGACGGGCAAGGTCGAAGTCCAGTTCCGTGAGACCGCCCGCCGAGTGTGTCGAAAGCGTGTACGTGACCTTTCGCCAGCGAACGTCGATGTCGGGATGATGATCCGCGGCCTCGGCGACTGCCGCGATGCGTTGAAGAAGTGCGATGGCGTCCGGGAATGTCGCGGAGTCGACCGTGCGAGTGATCGACCCTGGCGACAGTTGCCAGGCGGGCAGTTCGTCGAGAGCGTTTTGGATCGCGGAGTCGGACAACAAAGTGGCCATACTCCATCATGGTGCGATGAGTGATGCACCTGCAAGGGATCGGGAAGTTGTCGCCGGTGCGATCTTCCGCGAGGGAAGGCTGCTCCTCGCGCAGCGGACGAGTCCGCCGGCTTTGGCCGGTCGTTGGGAGCTGCCGGGCGGGAAGGTCGAAGAATTCGAATCGCCACAGAACGCGTTGGCGCGGGAGCTGCTCGAGGAACTGGCGGTCGAGGTGAGATGCGGCGCCAGAATCGGCGTCGACGTGCCACTGTCGCCTGGGTTGGTCCTGCGGGCCTACCGGGCGGAGTTAGTGTCGGGAGAACCGGTCGCGCTCGACCATGCTCAATTGACATGGGTCGACGCCGAAGAACTGTTGTCGATGGATCTGGTGGACAACGATCGAGCCTGGATCCCCGAGTTACTCGCGGAATTGAGCGCGCTTACGCCGCACGAGCCTTCTTGAGACCCGCTTTCAGTTCCTTCTTGGATGCGCCCTCGTTCTCGAGCTTCTTCATCCGCATGATGACGACGGGACACTTGATGCACCGCGTCTTCTTGCGGCAGCACTTCTTCTTCGGTTTGAGCTGCGAGACCTTGCTTGCCTTGACTTTTCCCATGTGACGCTGCGGCTTTCCTGTTTCACTACGGCGGAGAGCCCGCTCTTGGAACGAGGTTAGCGTACCCTTAAATGACCTGTTTCTCCAGGTCGTAATCCTACGCGCATCGGCGTGGTGCAGATCACTATTCGCTGGTGGGGGCGGTGATAGAGGCCGCACAATGCAGGAGTATCAGCCCGGAGCGAGTAGTATTTACTAGGCCGCGGTGCCTTCTCAGGCGATTCGTGCCCTGATTCGGATCACACACTCGTGCAGCGGCCACCAGAAGAGCCGTGCGACTTGACTTTCGCGTGGCCGAATCAACTCAGCCAGGAGAGCCATCGCGTGACCATCACCAGCTTCCGTAACGTTGCCATCGTCGCACACGTCGACCACGGCAAGACCACCCTCGTCGACGCCATGCTTCGTCAGTCCGGCGCGTTCGAGGAGCGCGCCGAGCTGGTCGATCGCGTTATGGACTCCGGCGACCTCGAACGCGAGAAGGGCATCACCATTCTCGCGAAGAACACCGCAGTACATAAGGTCAACGAAGACGGTTCCATCACCGTCATCAACGTCATCGACACCCCCGGCCACGCCGACTTCGGTGGCGAGGTCGAGCGCGGCCTGTCCATGGTCGACGGCGTCGTCCTGCTCGTCGATGCTTCCGAGGGACCCCTGCCGCAGACGCGTTTCGTGCTGCGCAAGGCACTCGCCGCTTCGCTGCCCGTCATCCTGGTCGTCAACAAGACGGACCGCCCCGACGCCCGCATCGAAGAGGTTGTCACCGAGGCTCAGGACCTGCTCCTCGACCTCGCATCGGACCTGTCCGACGAGGCCGCCGAAGCCGCTGAGCTCGCACTCGAACTTCCCGTCCTCTACGCGTCCGGTCGCGAAGGCAAGGCATCGACCGTGCAGCCCGAGAACGGCAAGGCTCCCAACGCCGAGGACCTCACCGCACTCTTCCAGGTGCTGATGGAGTACGTCCCCGCGCCGAAGGGCTCGGTCGACGCACCGCTGCAGGCTCACGTCACCAACCTCGACGCATCCGCATTCCTCGGTCGCCTCGCACTCGTTCGCATCCACAACGGCGAGCTGCGCAAGGGCCAGACCGTGTCCTGGTGCCGCGAGGTCGACGGCGAGCCCGTCGTCACGAAGACCAAGATCACCGAACTCCTCACGACCATCGGTGTCGAGCGCGTTCCCGGTGAGGTCGCCGTCGCCGGTGACATCTGCGCCGTCGCAGGATTCCCGGACATCATGATCGGCGACACCCTCGCCGATCTGGAGAACCCGGTCGCACTGCCCCGCATCACCGTCGACCAGCCGGCAATCTCGGTCACTATCGGCACCAACACGTCACCGCTCGTCGGTCGCGTCAAGGGTCACAAGCTGACTGCACGCATGGTCAAGTCCCGCCTGGACCAGGAGCTCGTCGGTAACGTCTCGCTCAAGGTCCTCGACATCGGTCGCCCCGATGCGTGGGAGGTCCAGGGTCGTGGAGAGCTCGCGCTCGCCATCCTCGTCGAGCAGATGCGTCGTGAAGGCTTCGAACTCACCGTCGGTAAGCCGCAGGTTGTCACGCAGCTCGTCGACGGCAAGGTTCACGAGCCTTTCGAAGAGCTGACCATCGACAGCCCCGAGGAGTACCTCGGCGCCATCACGCAGCTCCTGGCCAACCGCAAGGGCAAGATGGTCCAGATGTCGAACCACGGCGCAGGCTGGGTTCGCATGGAGTTCATCGTTCCTTCGCGTGGCCTCATCGGCTTCCGCACGGACTTCCTCACGGAAACCCGCGGAACCGGTATCGCCAACGCCGTGTTCGACGGATACGGCCCGTGGGCCGGCGAGATCCGTGCGCGCCACACCGGCTCGCTCGTCTCGGACCGCTCCGGCACGGTGACGCCGTTCGCCATGATCCAGTTGGCCGACCGCGGAACCTTCTTCGTCGAGCCCGGCGCAGACACCTACGAGGGACACGTCGTCGGTATCAACCCGCGTCAGGAAGACCTCGACATCAACGTCACTCGCGAGAAGAAGCTGACCAACATGCGTCAGTCGTCCGCAGACGTGATGGAGACCCTCGCAAAGCCGATCAAGCTCGAACTCGAAGCAGCGATGGAGTTCTGCTCCAGCGACGAGTGCGTCGAGGTCACCCCGGAGGACGTTCGCGTCCGCAAGGTGCACCTCAACGCAACCGAGCGCGCTCGCGAGCGTTCACGTAGCAAGGCACGCGACAAGGCTGCTCTGTAGTCTTTCGTCGGTTACAACCTGACAGGCGGATGTGCCTTTCAGCCGAGTTTTCGGCGGAAAGGTACATTCGCCTTCATGGTTTCCAGGCGAAAGATCTGCCAGGGAATCGAGTTGCAAAGGGGCGACGCGGCCCCGTACGGAAGGAATTGTCTGTGGCCTCAGGACGTCGCTACCTGGCGTTGGCAGTGGCAGTGACGGCGTTGTCACTGACTGCATGTACAGCCGATCCGCCGCCTCCGGTCGAGAGCACCGAAACCGTCAAGCCCACACCGACTCCGGTCGTTCCGGCGATGAAGCAGGTCACTGTGGCAATCGACGAGGTGGGAGGCGGATTCAACCCGCACCTGCTCGCGGATCAGTCGCCGGTCAACTCCGCAGTCGGCAACCTCGTACTGCCCAGTGCGTTTCGCCCGATCAATTCGCCCACACAACCTGGCGCGACGGAGTGGGCGATCGACGATTCTTTCCTCGTTTCCGCTGAAGTGACGTCGGAGGCCCCGTTCACGATTCGCTACCAACTGCGCAACGAAGCCCAATGGTCGGACGGCGCTCCCATTGCGGCAGAAGACTTTCGCTACCTGTGGCAGCAGATGATCTCGGTTCCCGGTGTGGTCAATCCCGCGGGCTATCAGATGATCGACGACGTGAACTCGTCCGGCGGCGGCAAAACGGTCAACGTCGTGATGCGTGCGCCGTATCCGGCATGGCGAGAGTTGTTCACCGATATTCTTCCGTCCCACCTGATCAAGGACACTCCCGGCGGTTTCAGCACCGGCCTGAGTGAGGGGATTCCGGTGTCGGGAGCCCACTTTCACGTGCGCTCGGTCGACCGCGGCCGGGACGAAATCGTGCTCGAACGCAACGACCGATTCTGGGGCAAGCCTTCAGACCCGGATCAGATAGTTCTGCGACGCGGAGGAACGGCTGCGCAGTTGGCGGATGCGCTGCGTACCGACGATGCCCAAGTGGCGCAGGTTCATTCGGGTAGTGCCACGGATATTCAGCTGTCTGCAATCCCGGGTGTCAGGACGGCGTTCTCCTACGTTCCGCGCACTCTCGACATCAACGTGAACGGGCGAAGCAAGAACTTCGCGGATGTTCGGGTGCGTAAAGGTGTTCTGGGACTGCTCGATCCGGACCTGCTCGCCGTGGTGGCGGCAGGGAGTGAATCGGCGTCCGCCCCGGTGAAAGCTCAGATTCTCGCTCCGTCGGATCCGGGATATGCGCCCACCGCGCCGCCGAAACCGACCAGGGAGCAAGCACTGGGCGAGCTGACCGCAGCCGGCTACCTGACGGCACCGCCCACCGGAATCGTCACGGGCACTGGAACGGTCGGATCGATCGTCCGTGACGGCGCCCAGTTGACACTGCTGATCGGCGCTCCCGAAAACGACGACATCGCGATCGCCGTGGCAAACACCGCTGCCGACGAATTGCGTGACGTGGGAATCCTGGCGACCGTCGAATCGGTGGCGCCGGAGGAACTCTACGGCGAGGACCTGACGACAGGACGCGTCGACATGATCGTCGGTTGGAGCCGGGCAGGCGCCGACACGGCCACTTCGCTGGCCTCGCGGTTCAGTTGCCCGAGCGCACCTTCCACTCCGGCAACAAGTTCGGCAGTGCCCGCACCGACGCCGTCGCAGACACCGGAGCCCATCCGAACGACAAGCGTCGAGGCTCCGAGCAACCTGTCCGGGCTGTGTGATCCGGCGTTGCAAGGTCGGATCGACGAAGCGCTCAGTGGCATCGGGGATCTGGGGTCGTTGATCGCCGATGCGGAACCCAGGCTGTGGGATCTTGCGGCGGTTTTGCCGATCGTGCAGAGCCGAGCGCTGGTCGCGGTCGGGACCGGAGTCGAGGGCGTGGTCCTCGACGGGCCGGTGCAGGTGGGGATATTCGGAAACGCTACGGACTGGGTGAGGGTGGAAAAGTGACCGCGTCGGCGAAGCGACTTCTGTTGGTGCACGCACATCCGGACGACGAAACGATCACCACCGGTGGCACCATCGCGCGATACGCGTCCGAAGGCGTCGAGGTCACAGTCCTCACCTGCACGTTGGGGGAGGAAGGCGAAGTGATCGGTGATGCGTGGGCCGGGCTCGTGGCTTCCGAGGCCGATCAACTCGGTGGCTACCGGATCGCGGAACTGAGCGCTGCTTTGTCGGCTTTGGGCAGTGCCGCTCCTCGCTTCCTCGCCGGTGCCGGTCGGTATCGCGACTCCGGAATGATCGGCACACCTTCGGCCGCCAATCCCCGTGCTTTTGTCAATGCTCGACTCGACGAAGCAGTCGGCGCGGTGGTCTCCGTCATTCGTGAGATTCGGCCGCACGTCGTGATCACGTACGACCCCAACGGCGGCTACGGGCACCCGGATCACATCCAGGCGCACGCGATCACGACAGCGGCCGTCGAAGCTGCAGGAACGACCGCGTATCCCGAGACCGGCGAGCCGTGGTCGACTCCGAAGTTCTACTGGACCGTGACCGAGCGCAGCGGACTCGAACGCGGCATCGCGGGGATTTCCGAGTTCCCGGAGAACTGGCGTCTGCCCGAGCCCGGGGAATTGCCGAGCGTCGAGGACACAGACGTGACGACGGCAATCGACGTTCGAGGCGTCATCGATGCGAAGGCGAGGGCATTGAGCGCCCACGCCACTCAGGTGACGGTAGCCCCGAGCCGAGCCGAGTTCGCATTGTCGAACAACGTGGTCCAACCGATCCTGACGGTCGAGCATTTCGTATTGGCCGCCGGCGCGCTCGGTCCGGTGGGTGAGGACGGCCGCGAGCGCGATCTGTTCGGCGGGCTGCACAGCTGACCTGGGCGTCGGCTCACAGGCATTGCGATCGACGCCGTAGTGGTGTGTGATGCGTGTCACCGGATGGGTGGTCCTTTCGGTAACAGCAAAGCCTGGGGGCAGAAGAAATGTACAACTGGGACCTGCAGAACCAGATCGTCGCCTTCGTCGATTCGTTGCGTCCGATGGCTGGTTATTACCACGACTTGTATTACGGGTCGCTCTACGCATTCGCAGATCAGCAGAGTCATTTGCTGACTCTGCTCGGGTTCCCGCCGGTTCCCTGATCAGCTTCGTGCTTTTCGGGCGCGAGCCGGGGTGCTTGTCGGGAGGGACCCCGCGCTCGCGCGATGACGACCGATAGACCACTATCAAAACCATGACGACCGTCGAGAACAACACGGACGCCTCGACAGGAACGTCGCTGTCGTGGCTCGACCCTGTCATCCTCGGCGTCCTGATTTTCGACGGATTTCTGTGCGCGGTGTTGTCCGTCCTGTTCTTGCCGACTCATCTCGGTACGACGGCATTTCCCATCAGCATTCTCGTAGCCGCGACCGCGAACCTCGTATTGGTGATCGCCGCCCGCACGGTTACGACGCCGGGTAGGGCCGCATTGCCGCTCGCCGGTTGGATCGTCGGGTTCTTGGTGTGCATGGTGGGCGGCCCCGGCGGCGACGTACTCGTGCTTTCGTCCCCTCTGACCTTCCTGCTGCTGGTCGGTGCGATCGCTCCGGTCGCCGTTTTCCTCTTCAAGGTGGCGATCAACAGACTCGCCACCCTCAGCTCGCAATAGTTCTCGGCGCGCGCGTAGGAAACTGACCCGTGCATAAGGGACACTCAGCCTGTGGCTGAACATGATTTGGCGGGTGCGACTATCGCCTTGACCGCAGAACGGCGTGTCGAAGAATTTGCGACGCTCCTCGAACGTCGAGGCGCGGAGATCGTGCGGACACCGGTGATCCATGTGCTGCCGTTGGTGGACGATCGAGACCTGAGGACTCAGACGTCCGCTTTGATTGCCGATCCTCCGGAATTGGTCGTGATCAGTACCGGGATCGGCTTCAGGGGTTGGCTCGACGCCGTCGCCTCGTGGGGTTTGACCGAGGAGTTCCTCGGGGCTCTCGCCCACACGCGCATCATCGCCCGCGGCCCCAAGGCGACGGGTGCCATCCGAGGCGCCGGACTGCGCGAGGAATGGTCGCCTTCGGGTGAGTCGTCCGAGGAAGTTCTGGCACATCTCGGAAGCGAGGGAGTGGCAGGCTTGCGCATCGCAGTCCAGTTGCACGGCACCATCACCGAATGGGAGCCGTTGACGGACCTGAGCGCCTCCCTCGCCGACATCGGCGCGGTTGTCACTCCGGTATCGGTCTATCGGTGGATCCGGCCGCCGGATCAGTCGCCGGTCCGCGCGTTGGTCGCTGCAGTTCGTTCCGGTGCGATCGACGCGCTGACCTTCACCAGTGCCCCCGCGGTCTCCTCGATGCTCAGCACGGCAAAAGAAATGGGCGAGCTGGAGCGGTTCGTCGCAGCGATGCGCGGACCGGTACCGACCTACTGCGTCGGACCGGTGACGGCCGCCCCGCTGGAACTCCTCGGTGTTCCGACCATCCAGCCGGAGCGATCGCGTCTCGGTTCGCTGGCGCGGCTCATCATCGACGACCTGCCCACACGTCGCCACCGCCCGGAGTGACGGCTTCGATCAATGCCCACGCGTTCTCGGCGGGGAGATCGATCACCTCGTAGCTTCCGGTGCCGGCGGGCGTCGCGGCGACGACGGTTGCCACTCCCGCGCGTCGTTGGAAGAACGTCTCGCGCACCGTCCATCCGATGACACCTTCGGATTCGAGACTGTGACGCTGGCGATCGAGCGAGCCGTTTCGGGTGATCAACCATCCGGGTAGTACTGCGTGGCCGAGGCCGTTGTATCGGTCGTAGGCGAGGGCGGTGCCACCGATGGCGAGTACGGCGCCCCCGAACCACGCGTAGATCGGTACATCGAGTCCAGAAGCCGCGCACGCCACACAGACCAGGAACGCCACCGCGGCGAGGAACAGTGCTCGGGTGTACCGGCGACGCCGCGCGGCCGGGCCGTGCGGGATCAGCGGGGCGGACGCCTGGCGTGAGTCACCGATCACGGTGGCCATCACTCGCTCGGCTTCCCTGCGCGGTCCCTGCGGGAGCAGTAGCGAAGATTCCTTCTTGTCGGCGCTGACCCCGGTCATGATGGCGTCGAGCCGCGCGCCGCGGGCCAATCGCAGCAGGAGCGGTGCCTTGAGCGTCGGGCCGCGGAGGCGGGCGCGGTCGAGTGTGGTTTGCCGAGTCTTCAACAGGCCGTGACTGACATGCAGGATGCGGCCGTTGTCGGTGAGTTTCATGTTGCCGAACGCGATCAGGTACTGGACGCAGGCGAGTGCACTCGACAGCACCAGCAGCACGACGAGTGCGATGACGACCATCAGTGCGATGCCGAGGCTCTCGAGTGAGTCGAAGCTGTCGCTTACTGCCGAGGATTTCGCGACGGCAGTGCCGATGCCGTATTGGAACGAGATGCCGATGATGGCTGCGATGATGGCGATTCCGGTGAACGAAAAGGGGGCGTAGCGAACCCAACTCGGTTCCCAGTGACCGATTTCGGTGTCGACCGGTTCGGTGATGCTTTCGACCGGCGTGCCCGGGGTTTCCAGTCGCCGTGCTTGCTGGGCGCCGGCCAACAGTGCGGCGCGTAGGTCCGGAACCAGGGCGGTCGACAGGGCGTTGAGCTCGAACTTGTTCGAATCGTGGCCGCTCCCGGCGCGCTGGCCGGTACCGATGCGCACGATCGACAGTCCGAGCAACCGGTGCATGACCCCGGCCTCGACGTCGACGGATCGGATGCGGCTACGCGGGACGGAGAGCAGCTTTTTCTGGAAGACCCCGGTGCGCAGTTGAACGTGGACGGGTCCGATTCGGTACGTGGTGGTGAAATACCGCAACAAACCGAAGATGACGAGCAGAGTGACGACGCCGAGTCCCCACCAGTGGTTTCCGGATTGGCTGCCGAGAACTACGGAGACGAGTAGGACCGGGAGCAGTTTGACGACTTCGTTGACGGGGTGGACCAGAAGCATGCGTCGGTCGAGGCGGAGCCAGGGCTGTTCCTCTTCCGCGGCCTCGGCAGCTGCCGTTTCCGCCTCTACCGGGATCTCGATCGCGGTCGGGTCGCCCAACTGTTTCTCGTTCACGTCGCGTCTCCCACGTTGGTACCCGCGATCTCCGTCAGTTGAGCCACCGTGCGGTCGGCGACTTCCTGGTCGAGTGCGGAGATCTTCACGGCCCCGGCCGACGACGCTGTCGTGACCGTGACGGTTGCCAGACCCAACATGCGGTCGATCGGTCCGCGCTCGGTGTCCACGGTCTGCACGCGCGAGATCGGTGCGATGCGTCGCTCCTGGGTGAACCAGCCGGTGCGGGTGTATACCGCGGTGTCACTGATCTCCCATCGGTGGACCCGATACCGCCACGCCGGGACCATCAGAATGTAGGTGGCAGCGAAGAGTACGGTGACTGCGAATACGGTGCCGACCACCCAGGACGGGATTCCGGGTACCAAGACGGCACAGACGATTTCGGCGACGATGACGGGTACCCAGAACAGTGAGGCAGTGATTGCCCACAGCCTCGGGGCTTTGGTGCTGGGTCGCCATAACGGGTCGGCCATGGTCAGCGGTTGCGGCGCAGTCATGGGCACTACTTTGGTCGAGTGAGGGGCGATCTGTCGACATCGGCCCTATCGTGGAGTGTGGCGACCGCGAAGGGAGCACGTGATGACCGAACAAGATGCGACATTCGACCCGGAGGCTCCGGAATCAGATGCGCTCGAACAATCGACACCCGTAGATCCGAACGCCCCTGAAGAACCCGATCTGACCGACATTCCGCTCGACGCGCCAGTGGCTGACGTGGTGGATCAACGAGTCGAGGTTGCGGTCGACGACGACTACCGGCCGTCGTGATCGAGGCGGTGTCGGGGCGGTGAGGCCTCCTACTTCTGGCACCGGGTGGCACTAGTCGTCCCACATGGCGCATGATCGCTAGGTGAACCGAACTGGTGATGACTCCGGCAAACCCACCATGCTTCCGATGCCAGGTATTTCCGCGTCCGCCTCGTCCAGTCCGTCGCCCGGCCCGTCAGCGTCGGCGATGCGGCGAGTTCTCCGTCGTGCACGCGACGGAGCGACCCTGAACGTCGACGAGGCGGCAACGCTGCTGCAGGCACGGGGAACCGATCTGACCGATCTGTGTTCTTCGGCGGCCAAGGTTCGCGATGCCGGTCTGCTGGCAGCGGGTCGGCCGAACACCGTGACGTATTCGCGAAAAGTTTTCATTCCGCTGACCCGTCTGTGCCAGGACAAGTGCCACTACTGCACATTCGTCACGGTGCCGGGGAAGCTGCGTGCCGCTGGGCACGGCATGTTCCTGGAACCGGACGAGGTTTTGGACATTGCCAGGGCAGGCGCCGAATTGGGCTGCAAGGAAGCGTTGTTCACGCTGGGGGATCGCCCCGAGGCTCGCTGGCCGGAAGCCAAGCAATGGCTGGACGAACGCGGCTACGACTCCACCCTCGACTACGTGCGAGCGATGTCGATCCGGGTACTCGAGGAGACAGGCCTGCTCCCACACCTCAATCCCGGTGTGATGAGCTGGCAGGAACTCTCGCGGCTCAAGCCCGTTGCGCCGTCGATGGGCATGATGCTCGAGACGACCGCTACCCGGCTGTTCACCGACAAGGGTGAGTGCCACTACGGCAGCCCGGACAAGGACCCGGCGGTTCGGCTACGCACCCTGACCGACGCAGGCCGACTGAACATCCCCTTCACCACGGGAATTCTTGTGGGCATCGGGGAGAACTTCCTCGAACGTGCCGAGTCGATCATGGCGATACGCAAGTCGCAGAAGGCGTTCGGCCACATCCAGGAAGTGATCATTCAGAATTTCCTGGCCAAGCCCGATACCGCGATGCGCAATACGCCTGATGCTGGACTCGACGAGTTTCTCGCGGCCATCGCCGTCGCACGCCTGCTGCTCGGGCCGACGATGCGGATTCAGAGTCCGCCGAATCTCGTCTCGAACAGCGAGTGCCTCGCGCTGCTCGGCGCAGGCGTGGACGACTGGGGCGGGGTATCACCGTTGACCCCCGATCACGTCAACCCCGAGCGTCCCTGGCCGAATCTCGAGACCTTGGCCGAGATCAGCGCCGAGGGCGGCTTCACGCTGACCGAACGCACTGCGGCTCAACCGGCATATGTCCTGGCCGGGGCTCCGTGGATCGATCCGCGCATTGCGGGTCACGTGCAGGCGCTGGCGGACCCCAAGACCGGCCTCGCCCTGCCCGACACCAAACCGGTGGGTCGACCGTGGCAGGAACCGGACGAGTCGTGGGAATCGAGCGGACGCGTCGATCTCAATACCGAGATCGACACGGACGGGCGCAACACCGAGACCCGCAGTGACCTGGGCAGTGCGTTCGGCGACTGGGAGACCGTGCGCGAACAGGTCCTCGAACTCAGTGCTCCGATTCGCGTCGACACCGACCTGCTGGCTGCCCTCCGCAGTGCCGAACGCGACCCGGCCGGATGCTCCGACGACGAGTACCTGGCCCTTGCCACGGCGGAGGGCCCGGGCCTGGAAGCCGTTGTGGCACTGGCGGATGCGCTGCGCAAGGATGCCGTCGGCGAGGACGTCACCTACGTGGTGAACCGGAACATCAACTTCACCAACATCTGCTACACGGGCTGCCGATTCTGTGCGTTCGCGCAGCGCAAGGGTGACGCCGACGCGTTCACGCTGTCGGCAGAGCAGGTCGCCGACCGTGCGTGGGAAGCGCACGTCGCCGGCGCAACCGAGGTGTGCATGCAGGGCGGTATCGATCCGGAACTTCCCGTCACCGGTTACGCCGACCTGGTCCGGGCCGTCAAGAAGCGCGTGCCGTCGATGCACGTCCACGCGTTCTCTCCGATGGAGATCGTGAACGGTGCATCGCGCAGTGGTGAGAGCATCAGGGATTGGCTGACAGCCCTTCGTGAGGCGGGCCTGGACACCATTCCCGGTACGGCAGCGGAGATCCTCGACGACGAGGTGCGCTGGATCCTCACCAAGGGCAAACTGCCGACGGCGGAATGGATCGAAGTGGTCACCACGGCCCACGAGGTGGGGCTGCGGTCGAGTTCGACGATGATGTACGGGCATGTCGATCAGCCGCACCATTGGGTCGGGCACCTGAACGTTCTTCGCGGAATCCAGGACCGTACAGGCGGATTCACGGAGTTCGTGCTGCTGCCGTTCGTTCACCAGAGCGCGCCCCTGTACCTGGCGGGCGCTTCACGGCCAGGGCCGACCAATCGGGACAACCGCGCTGCGCACGCGTTGGCACGCATCATGCTGCACGGCCGCATACCCAATATCCAGACCAGCTGGGTCAAACTTGGCATCACCGGAACGCAGATGATGCTCAACGGCGGCGCCAACGACCTCGGCGGAACGCTGATGGAAGAGACGATCTCGCGGATGGCCGGCTCCGAACACGGTTCCGAGAAGACCGTCGCAGAACTGCGCGCCATCGCCGAGGGAATCGGACGTCCGGCACGCGAACGAACCACCACACATGCACGACGCGAAGGAGCGATTGCCTGATGGCTGACGTACTGGGGGACCGCAAGGTCGTCGAGGTTCTCGATCGAGCGGTGTGGGGGATCAACCCGGTTCTCGACCTCGCCTACAGCGATCCGCTCGGTATCAAACGTCGGACGTTCGAGCCGACCGATCCCGAGCGAAACGCTGCTGCGATGGTGTTGGACGCGGCCGCTTGGGTCCTCGACGTCGTCAAGTTCCCCGGGACGGCGGCGTGGTCGGTGATGACCGACGAGCAGCGCTCGAAGTGGTGGACGACCCGGTTGGGTGCACTCAACACCGTCGCCGTCGCGTTTCCCGGCATCTTCGGCGTCCTCCTCAATCGGTTGCCGATCCAGGACCTGCTGGCCTTCGCGAATCAGGCCGTTGTGCTCGTTGCGGTTGCCCGTGAACACGGAGTGACCGAACGGGATCAGCAGGTGGACCTCCTGGCGTCGGTGCTGTGCCGGCGTGAGACGAAGTCTCGAGAGCTTCTCACCGGAGAGGACTTCGCCGAGAAATCAGCCGGCGGCGCCGACGAGACCTGGCGCCCGTTCGCGCTCATCGGAACGTTGTGGCGCACGTCCAAGACTTTTCGTGCCATCACGGACGAGTTGCACAAGCGGCCGTCTCGGACAAAACCGTACGAGATCATCGGCAAGATTCCGGTGGTCGGCGTCGTGGCGGATTACCTCGGTGAGCGGGGCGCACTGGTACGCGCGGCCGCTCTGGGGGAGAAGTGGATCGCGATTCGGTCGAGGAACATCACCGCAGTAGGCTGAAATGTGTTACCCCCGCCTGCTCAGAGTCGGTCGGCAGGGGGATAATAGGCTGTTCCCGCGGTACGTGAGAGTCGTATCGGATTTTTGGCCCCTTGCAACTGCGTGTTGCGGCGGCGATGCACGACAGGAAGGCAGGGAGATCGGCAGTGACCTACACGATTGCTGAACCGTGTGTAGATGTGATGGACAAGGCGTGCATCGAAGAATGCCCTGTCGACTGCATCTACGAGGGTGGACGCATGCTTTACATCCACCCCGACGAGTGTGTCGACTGCGGCGCGTGTGAGCCTGTCTGTCCCGTCGAAGCCATCTTCTACGAAGACGACGTCCCGGACCAGTGGAACGCGTACATCAGCACCAACGTCGATTTCTTCGACGATCTCGGCTCACCGGGTGGAGCGGCCAAGCTCGGCAAGGTCGACTACGACACGCCGTTCATCAAGGCGCTGCCTCCCATGGGTGAGGAATAGAGATCTTGTCTCGTACTCCGGTGGCCGCTGGGCTTCCTGATTTTCCGTGGGATTCGCTCGCCGATGTCACGGCGAAGGCGCACTCTCATCCCGACGGCATCGTGAACCTGTCCGTGGGGACGCCGGTGGATCCGGTGGACCCGGTGATTCAGGAGGCTCTGGCCTCTGTTGCCGAGGTGCCCGGATACCCGACGACTCATGGCACGCTCGCGCTTCGCGAGGCCGTGGCGGAGTCACTGGATCGCCGCTACAACATTCCCGACGTCGATCCGGCAGCGGTGCTGCCGGCCATCGGTACCAAGGAAATGATCGCGTGGCTGCCGAAATTGCTCGGTCTCGGAGCCGGCGATCTGGTGGTCATTCCGGAGTTGGCGTACCCGACGTACGAGGTCGCAGCGAAACTGGCAGGTGCTCGTGTCCTGCGCGCCGACGGCTTGAACAAGCTCGGTCCCGAGTCGGCGGCGATGATCTTCGTGAACTCGCCCTCGAATCCCACCGGCAAGGTGCTCGGCCTCGAGCACTTGCAGAAGGTCGTGGCCTGGGCGCGCGAGCGCGGCGCCATCGTCGTCTCCGACGAGTGCTACCTCGGATTGACGTGGGAAGCCGATGCGCTCTCCATTCTCGATCCTCGTGTCAACGACGGTGATCTGACCGGTTTGCTTGCGGTCCACTCACTTTCGAAGACGTCCAATCTCGCGAGCTATCGCGCCGGGTTCGTCACCGGTGATCCGGCTCTGGTGTCGGAACTGCTCGAGGTGCGCAAGCATGCGGGCATGATCCTGCCGCTACCGATCCAGGCGGCGATGACCGCAGCCTTGGGCGACGACCAACACGAGAACATCCAGCGCGAGCGGTACCGCGAGCGTCGTAGTGTGTTGATCGAAGCTGTTCGAGGCGCCGGATTCACCGTCGACAATTCCGAGGCAGGTCTGTACCTCTGGGCGACGCGCGGCGAGGAATGTCGAGCGACGGTCAGTTGGTTCGCCGATCGTGGGATCCTCGTTGCCCCCGGTGAGTTCTACGGACCGAGCGGGAGCAAGCACGTGCGGATCGCGCTCACTGCAACAGACGAACGAATCGCCGCGGCAGCAAAGCGCCTCTCCGCCTGAATCGTGTGCTTTCCCAGGTGTCAGGTTCCCTGATGTCGGTATCGGTCCGATGTAAGGTCGCGCTGTGACCACCTCAGGGACCGGCGGCTTGGACGCGGTACTGATTGTCGCCGTCGTTGTTGCCTCGATCGCGCTGATGCTCGCGTGGCTGAAGGATCGTCGAATACTCGGAGACCTACCTCTTTCGGCCGTTGTGCTTTGGCTCGTGGTGGCAGTGCCGTCAATTTTGCAGGCGCTGATGCCGGGACTGTTGGACATGTTTCGCCGTGATCCCACGTTGATCCGCGACGGTCAGTGGTGGCGGATCCTGACGTCGGTGTTCGTCCAGGACGGCGGCCTTGCCGGGACGGTTGCCAACCTTCTCACGTTGGCAGTGGTGGCGCCGCCTGCTTTTCGGCTCTGGGGCGCCGCACGCGGTTGGGCACTCTTCCTGCTCGGTCAACTGTTGTTCGGTTTGCTCACCACCGCAGTCTTCCCGTCGACCGGCGCAGGCAACTCCGGTGCCACGCTTGCTCTGGCAGCGGCGGCCGCGGGCATCGGCGTTCTGGTGCGCCCGCGAATGCCTGAGATTGTTCTGACGGTCGTGATTGTCGTCGGCGGCGCAACATTGGTGACGGTCGACGACGCACACGGATTCGCGGTGCTTTCCGGGGCGCTCTTGGGGGCTGCGCTGGTGACGCTGTTCCCTCCGCACTCGATGGACGCGCGTCGGGCAGGAGAAAGTTTGCGACCATCCGCGCTGTGAGATGCTGTCGTGGTGCTGCTGAGATCCTTGAACCCCCTTGCTGTTGCCCGCGGTGACGACCTCGACGACGCCGTGACGATCGGTGACACGGTTCTCTCGCGGAGTGCCATTCTCGGTGCCGCGACCTCGGTCGCGGAGCGAGTGGCGCAGGCCGATCGGGTTGCCGTATTGGCAACTCCCACAGCAAAAACGATTCTCGCCGTCGTCGGGGCGTTGATTGCCGGCGTCACCGTTGTGCCGGTCCCGCCGGACTCGGGGAAGGCTGAGCGAGAGCACATTCTGCGTGACTCCGGTGCCCAGGCGTGGCTCGGCGAAACGGACGACCACTGCGAAGGTCTGCCCGTGGTTCCCGTCCGATTGCACGCTCGCTCGTGGCACAGCTATCCCGAACCGGCACCGCAGTCCACAGCATTCGTCCTGTACACGTCCGGAACTACCGGCCCACCGAAGGGCGTTCTGCTCAGTCGCTCGGCTATCGCAGCCGGGCTCGACGCGCTCGCCGAGGCCTGGGACTGGACGTGGCGAGACACCCTCGTACACGGGCTTCCGCTCTTCCACGTGCACGGACTGATTCTCGGAATCCTCGGCCCCCTCCGGATCGGCAGCCGGGTGATCCACACCGTCAAGCCGACGCCGGAAAACTACGCAAGGGCCAAAGGCTCCCTCTACTTCGGTGTCCCCACCGTCTGGTCGCGTATCGCCGAAGACGAAGAAGCTGCCCGCGCGTTGTCCGGTGCCCGACTTCTGGTCTCCGGTAGTGCGCCGCTTCCCGTGCCTGTCTTCGAAAAGCTGCGGGAGCGAACAGGATTGACGCCCATCGAGCGTTACGGCATGAGTGAGACGATGCTGACCCTGAGCACGCGTTTCGACGGCGAGCGACGCCCGGGGTGGGTCGGCGTGCCGCTGCGCGGAGTCGAGACTCGTCTTCGTGACGAGAAGGGCAACGATGTGCCGCACGACGGCGAGAGTATCGGCGGCCTACAGGTACGTGGGCCGATGCTTTTCGACGGCTACTTGAACCGTCCGGACGCAACCGCCGAGTCCTGGACGGAGGACGGCTACTTCAAGACCGGTGACGTCGCCGTCATCGACGAGGGTGGGTTCCACCGAATCGTCGGCCGCGAATCCATCGACTTGATCAAATCCGGTGGATTCAGAGTCGGCGCCGGCGAGATCGAGACCGCCATCCTCGGGCACCCTTCGGTGTCCGAAGTTGCGGTGATCGGTGTCCCCGACGCCGATCTGGGGCAACGGATCATCGCCGTCGTAGTCCGTAAGCCCGGGACTCCCGAGGTCACCGAAGCCGAATTGGTCGAGTTGGTGGGGGCGGAGTTGTCGGCGCATAAGCGTCCCCGTGAGGTTCGATTTGCCGAGACTCTGCCACGTAACGCGATGGGCAAGGTTCAGAAGCGTGAGCTGCTCTAGCAGGTCAGTTTGCTGAAAAGTCGCTGCGACGCTTGAAGGTTCGTGAATTCGGCCGGCCTGTCCCGAAATGTGGGCTCGCCGGTTCTCCGACGATTCAGCGCTAGTTGGAATTTCTGTGTTCTTGGCTACACTACCGCCCGGTAGGGACAGTTCCAGTCGCGCGCATACCGTCGGTATGCCTGAGTGCGAGTGGCCTCGGAAGGGCAGATTTCATGGCGGGCGGACGGCATTCGAGTCCTGACAGCGGGCGGTCGATCGGGTTCTACGCAGTGGGTGGGTTGGTTGCCGTCGCGGTAGTCGCCACCGGGGTGGTGGTCTTCAAGGCAACACAGTCCGATTCCTGCGAGAGCGTCGACGAGTACTCGCTGGCAGCGGATCCTGCGATCGCGCCGGCAGTCACGGAGATCCTCGCAGAATCGTCGCCGGAGCAGACAGGCTGTTCACGGATCACGGTCACCTCTGCGCTGCCCGGGGACGTTGCGGGAACTTTGGGTAAGGGCGTGGACGCTCCGGACATGTGGATACCGGATTCGACAGCGTGGGTGGGCAAAGCTGCATTGACGGCCAAAGGGCCGGTCGCTGCCGCCGGCGGTTCGATCGCCACCTCGCCTGTCGTACTTGCCTCCGGCGGTGGCGAACAGTTTGCCAGTTGGCTCACGGCGCTACAGGTTCCCGATCTGGCGTTGGGCAATCCGTTGTTCACAGGGGTTGCGTCGGCGCCCATTCTCGGAGCTCTCGCGGAAACCGGGGCCACCTCCGAATCCGTTCGAGCGGCACTCGTACCCCATGCGCAAGCGGAGAGTGTTCGTACCGAAGATCAGCCGGTAGGACAGAAGATGCTCACCGAATTGGTCAGCTCCGGAAAGGTCGGTGTTTCGACCGAGCAACAGGTCGTCGAGTTCACGAAGGCCGAGTCGAAGATTTCCGCGACAGTACCGGCGACGGGAACCATGATCATGGATTACCCCCTGGTGGTCAGTGCTTCGGCACCGGACCGGCACTACGCCGCAGCCAAGAAGAGTGACGCCATCGCCGAGCTGTTGCACAGTGAATCTGCTCAGGAAGTGCTGACGCGCAGCGGGTTCCGTACTTCCGGCGGTGGAGCCGTCGAAGGTGGAGTCGGTGACGTCACGGCACTGACCGTGTCCGAACAGTCGGTGGCCGATCAGACACTGGGCGCTTGGGCTCTGATGGCCAAGCCGATCCGGACACTCGTTGCGATCGACGTGTCTGCGTCGATGGACTACCCGGCGGCAGGCGGCAAGACGCGCATGCAGTTGACCACTGCTGCTGCTCTGGCCGGCAATCAGGTCTTCCCAGACAGCGTCGCTGCCGGTCTCTGGGCGTTTTCCCAAGGTATGAACGGAACCCAGGACTTCCAGGAATTGGTGCCGATCAGGCGCTACGACACGATCGTCGACGGTGTGACTCAACGAAAGTTGATGGCAGATCAGGCGAACCGGCTCACCGAACTCAAACGTGGCGCCACAGGTTTGTACGACCCGACGCTGGCCGCATTCCGTAAGGTTCAGGAATCGTACGATCCGCGAGCAGTCAACAGCGTCATCATCTTGACCGACGGCGCAAACGAAGATCCTGACAGCATCAGCCGTGAACAGTTGCTCGATGTACTTGCACGCGAGCAGGATCCGGCGCGTCCGGTCATCATCGTCACCATCGGCATCACCGATGACGCAGACGCGGCGGCGCTCGCCGATATCTCCCGCGTGACCGGCGGTTCGACGTACATCGCTCGTGACCCCTCGGAGATTTCCGAGGTGTTCGTGAACGCATTGGCTCACCGAGGAACTTAGGCCGCATCCGGACTGGTCCAGGGTGCCGGAAGTGGCGGAGCCTCAGACGAATACCGGTGCCCGGTAGGTGTCGTTGTGGTGAAGGTGTGCCGGTTACCTGGTACAGGTTCGGCAGTCCAGTCCGAGCCCTGTTTCGCGTAATTGCATGCCGCACACAACCCGGCACCGTTGGCTGCGCTGGTGAGGCCACCCCTCGAGTGATCGCGAATGTGGTCGCGGTGGCGAACCGGCGCGTCGCACCACGGAGTACGGCAGCTTCGATCACGGAGTTCGATCAATCGCGCCAACCCCTTCGGGAAGGTTCTCGCCGTGGATTCCATTGCGGTCAGTGCGCCCGTATCGGGGCGTGCGTAGAGCTTTCGGAGCGTTGCCACCGTTTCGGAGTCTTCGCTGGCCTTGGTGATCCATTCGCGTGCAATAGCGGCTGGTACAGGTCCGTACCCGTGGACGTACGCCGGGTCGGAATTTTCGCCCAACAATGACTGGTCGGAGACAACCAGATTCACGGTGACGGGTGTCGGTGTGGCGCGGCCGATTCCGGTAACTCGCTCGACCAGGAGATCAGCCATGATTTGCGCTCGGGTGCGCTTGTCCCCGCCGGCAAGTACGGAATCTGCGTCGCGCCTGAGCGTGGCGTGCACGGCGATACCTTCGGCCACGGGAAGAAATACATTGAGCCAGCACATCGTGTCGGGCGCAGGCCGTGACGTCACTCGTCTGTCTCCCACGGCTTTGCGTGCTCGTCTGGCAACACTGTCGGAGTCTATTTCGGCAGTGCGTGCGCGGATTCTTTGTGTCAGTTGGTGGTTGCCGCATCCGTCCAAGATTGCAGCGTCGCAGCAGAACTCGCGATCCAATGTAGCGCGATCCTGGGCGGTGAGACATGAAGTCTCGCGCATGAGGATCGTCGCTTGATGCTCACTGATGGAGCCGTCGACGAGTAGTCGAAGTGTGTGAGGCATCTCGTCGTTCAGTGCGCGGGCCAGGTTCAGATGCTGAGTTCCAAACCAAGCCGACTCTCGCCGTGCGAGGGCAATCTGCGCGTTGATTCCACGGCCTTGGTATGCGCGCGGCACTCCCCGTTCGCCGCGGTCGTTGCGGGTGAACGCGTCGAGATCGGCAGCCAGCAATGCCTGGGCACCAGCGCAACTGGCCTTCAACTCTTCCAAAGCGCGCAGAAGATCCACGCGTGCTGCGTTGTCGATGGATCGATCCATGCTGACGAGTGATGCTCGGAATTGTCCGATGGTCTCTTCGGATATCGCCTGTTTGGATATGGCCTGTTCAGATACTTGCGTCGTCACTTTTACCCCCCGGTAGTGTCGAACATACATTCGATACTAGCCTCGATAGCGAACGGACGCAACGCCTTTCTCCGTTGGCGTCTGAAAGTTCCGACAGTTCGGTTTTCATGGTTGACTGGTCCTCATGATCGAGCTGAGGGGATTGACCAAGGTTTACGGACCGACGAAAGCGGTGGACGATTTGTCGTTCACGGTCAAGCCGGGCATCGTGACGGGCTTCCTGGGCCCGAACGGTGCCGGTAAGTCGACGACGATGCGGATGATCCTGGGTTTGGATCAGCCGACGTCGGGTGCGGCGTTGATCGAGGGCAAGCCGTACCGCGAGCTCAAGACGCCGTTGCGGACTGTCGGTGCGTTGCTGGATGCGAAGTGGGTGCACCCCAATCGCAGTGCGCGTGCACATCTGCAGTGGATGGCTGCTTCGAACGGGATCCCGAAGTCCCGCGTCGAC